>DMRV01000121.1 GCA_003456455.1 Flavobacteriales bacterium | reverse complement strand
AAAACGAAGACAATAAGAAGTGGAAGAGCTGCGAGTAATCTTTTCATATCAGTTCTATTTATTGGCCTAGAGCCACTTTTTGTGATGTTCGGTTATTGCCATCCGCGCTTACAAATGTAATTGCATAAACGCCATTCGCAAAATCGGCTGTTTGTAAACGTCCAATACCGTTGGTAATACTAATGTCGTTTGTGAGCACTTTACGACCAGCCATATCCGTTATTTCTACTGTTCCGTTCATGTTATCTCCGCTAGTTGTTTCCACTACAATAGTGTTGTTAGGATTGGCGTAGAGGCGAAATCCGTTGTCAGATTCATTTACACCTGTACCACTTACAGGGCTAAACCACAATTGGAACCGGTTAAACTCATCAGCGCTTGTCATTGCAAAGCTGTGCGAATCTCCTTGCTGCATTGGGTAGAGCGAACCATTACTCAGGTCTTCTAAAAAGACGTTTTGGTTATCAAACCCTTCCATGCTGTCTGCAACGAATGTGTACGTGTCAGCAGTTTCAACGAACGTCATTAATGGAATAACCTTACCTGTGTGGGGAATAGCTTCATACGTAGCAATCACATAGGTTTCGTCATTTTGCTGTGCACCGATAGAAATGGCAGGGTTGCCACGGAACTTGTATGCATCTACCCCCCAATCCTTCTGGTCTGTGGCAAACTCATCAAAGGCAACCAGCGTTTGATTAAACAGCTCCAAATTGTCATTATTGATACTTAGCCACATACGTTGACCGTTTTGAGCAGCCATTCTAAAGAACTGTCCATTGCTGCCACCACGTTGGCCATTGTTAAAATCGATGGTGCCCGATGTTTCACAATTCACAAAGAAACCTTGGCATGATGGAACGCTACTTACTGGGGTGATACCACTCCCACCTGATGAAATCGGTACAATAGAGCCGCCACCAGTGAACGTAGCGTAATCATCTGTGGAGAAGGCGGCACTTCCTGCGTTTTCATCTGACCAGAAATACAATGCCCCATCTATGTTTGAGCTGTTGTCTGCAATGAACTGATCGGCATCTAACGATGATGGGTATGGGTTGCCAATAAGATTGAAGACACTTGGCGCATCTGTTGAAGTCATAAGCTCTGTGCTACTTGTAACACTTGGCGTATAGTTTCCATTATTGGCCACACCGGTGAATGTTGCAGAAGCACCGTTGGTAGAGAAATAACCCTTACCAGCGCTCATTGTACCTGAGTGCGCTACCCATCCTGGATCAGGGTCAGGGTTGTTGTCATCTGTGCCGCTATTTGTACCTAATAATGAGTTGTACAAATATCCACTGCTGCCGGGAAGACCTCCACCTACGACTGGTGTGCTCCAACCGTTGAAACCACCAGAAACATTGCCTTGGCGTCTTACTACAATGTTTCCGGTAACTGTACCACCACCGAAAGTTGTTCCTGTTCCGTGTAGAAGCTGTGCTCCGTTTTCAAGAACAAGGTTTCCGTTGGCTGCTAACGCGCCACCAACTTCTGAGCGAGCAATATCGCTTACTGTTACGGTCCCATTCAGAGTAACTGTTGTGCTTACGTGGTAGTTAGCCACATTCACGTTTCCTGTGAGTGTAAGTGTGCTTGGTCCTTCCATCGAAAGCGTTCCATCTCCAAAAGCAGCACCACCATTGTTCACTACGTTGCCCCACACGTTCAAGAAACGGTTTGCGTTAATTGTAAGGTCCGCGCCTGCATTAAGGGTAAGGTTTTGACATGTAGCTGCTGGTGCAGCAGCACTTATAACTGGCTGCGTTGCCACGTTAGGAATAATTACATCATTTGTGTTGGTAGGAACTCCAGGACATGGGCCCCAGTTATTCGCCTCATTCCAATCTGCATTTACAGAACCATTCCAAAGTTTGGCGGTGGTAGATGCAGTTGTGGCGTTAGGTATGTTGAGGTTATCAACACGTAGATACTCCCCGCATGAACTGCTATGCTGCCATCCTGCTCCAAAGTATTTAAGGTCAAGACCAGTATGTGTTTGATTTGTAGCAGAGACTGGCGTACCAAGACTACCTACGTTTGGTGCGGCAAAGGCCGATGTACCATCATCTCGTACAAACAAATTCCATTCTCCTGTACATGGATCGTAAGTAACCTTAACACTATAGTAAGCGTCTGCATCTATCTCAGTTGAAACTGCAACATCAGTAACATTGACATTTGTGCTTAAACCACCAGCAAAACGAATAAGTTTCACTGGGTCAGGAGTGCTGCCATTTCCAATAATAACCGCGTATCCATCAGCGTTCACACTTTCGAAATCATTTTCGTCAGAACCAAGTACCACTGCTGCCGCATACGTTCCTCCACCAAAACCAGAAGGATTAGTACGTGTCTGTTTCATATTAAACAACCACTCCAACGATCCTCCTGCGTTGTCGAATATGGTCTCATACAAGGTTTCTCCATTAAAACGTATTTGTTCCATTCCAGTGCTACCAGAAGAACCTGATGAAGTCCCAGCTACACATCCACCTAAATAGAGTTCATTGCCATCAATGGCAACTCGTTGGGCTTCATTAGAGAAAAGGCCGTCCTCTGTCCAAGAAGTAGAACCTCCACTGCTAGGGATTCCAACGGTATTGTTATTCGCTCTGTTGAAATCATCAAACAACTGATTTGGCTCATCTGTCACATTAATATTTGCTGTGAGGTCTGCAAACACGCTACCGTTATCGTTTGCAGTAATCTCAATGAGTTCTTCCGTATCGTGGCTAAGCCCCGTAAATGTGTGAGTACCGCTGCTAAGGTTGGCTGTAGTTGGAGCACCCGAAAGTGTTCCTGAGCCACTGGTAAGGCTCAGAGTTATTGAGTTGCTGATGCCAGTATCAACATTACCGTTAGCATCAACCGCACTTACCGTTACGCTAAAGTTGCTGCCTATAGAAATCGCAGCCGGTGCATCTATAAATTGTAGAGTAGCTACGATGTCGATGCCATTGAGGGCGACATCGCTTAGTTCCGTAAACGTTCCTAGCTGGGATGCAAGTAACACATTTGTCTCTGTGGTTACATCAGCAGCATCTAGGCTAAATCCAAAATGTTGACCGTCTGACCCAGCTGGAAGTGTTGCATCAAGTGTCATTCTCATTGAGATGACAGCTGGTGTCGTTCCATCTGTAACGGTAATTGATGTCGTAGGCGTGAATGTAATGGTACTTGCGCTTACCAAGAACGAACCCGAAATGGGAGTTGCACTAGCTCCAAGAAAGAATTTTACATTACTAATTGCATCATCCCATGCTGGAACCGTATTGCCACCAGACTGACGAATGGTAAATCCTTCATAAATGGTTGGTTTGTTATCCGCATCGTTGCTAGAACCATCTCCATCGTATAGGTTAAAACTCCAAACTTCTGTTCCGTCTGTGTTGTTGTTAATGGTTCCATTAACAACAGAAGAAATACCGGTTGCCTCTCCACTTTGTTCTATAATAACGCTTTCCGTGGATGTAAGGTTGTCGTCATCGGCAATGGTAAGGTCAACTGCATTTGGTGTGCCCACAACAATACCGGCAGATGGACTACCAATGGTAAAGGTGGCTGTTTCGCTGCCTTCTACGTCAGAGTCATCAGCTACGTTAAAAGTGATTGTTCCTACTGTCGCGCCATCCGCTATAGTGATGTTTACGGTGGACAGGAAATTTACGCCCGTGAAGTCAGTTGATGCCAAGCCGGTACCGCTAAGTGCAACTACAACTGTTTGGCTACCTGTAACGGCAACATCTGCTGTCGCTGTAAGCGTAATAGCCGTTGTTCCAGCTTCAGTACCTGCTGTGGTGTTACTGGTTAACGTAACAGATGGCAATGCCACAAAACAATCGCAGGTATGACTACCAAGGTCAGCAATATTGTCTATTGCAAATTCGGTCCATTCCGTTCCTAATGTTGTAAACGAAGCTGCGCCTGTTCCGGTTGGGTCAGCATCTATACCTATCTGTACAGCCGGGTTTCTTACAAGGGTCTGATTCTGGGTGTTATTCCCACTCAAACTCCATTGAGAACCTGGGTCGTTACCAATATTACCGAAAATGTCAATGTTGGTTCCAGCTTTTGCAAGGGCCACTGCATCATCCCCGTTGAAATTCACGGAGTTGTTGTCTGTGGCTGTGCCGCTATAAATGGTAGCACTGGAATTTTTATAAACCACGGTGCCGAAAGCAGGAATCGTACCACTCAAGGCATTGTTGGCTGGGGTAGAGCTGCCATTAGCGTATGACCTGAGCGAGTAATTTCCCGTACCAAGATCGATGGCACTAGCCGTTGGGTTGTAAATCTCTATGTATTTGTTGTTGCTGCTTCCTTCTACATATTCTGAGATGAACAAATCGGAACAAGGCGCAGCTGGTGGTGTGGTTACTGCTCCATCTAGCGCAACATTAACAGAAGTGGCACCGCCTCCAGATATAACTGCATTGCCTGATGGTGTACCAATGATAGCACCTGTTAATCGTACATAAATAGTACGAGGCTCTCCCGTTACATTACCGCCAGAAACAGGTACAGTAAGCGTGGAGGTAAACGTGGTATTGTCTAACGAATATTCAAAGCCAGTAAGTGCGGCAATACTGAGGTCTCCGCTTAGATTGTCTCCTTCTAGTGTAAAAGTTTGCGATGCTGATGGAGTGCCTTGTGGCGTACTAAATCCAGTAAGCGATGTAGGCGCGGCCACAATTACCGGAGCGTCATTATCGGTAATATCAATATCCTGTGTGGCTGTGCTTCCAATGGTAACGCCACCACTTGGGTTGCTAATTGTGAGGGTCGCTGTTTCTGCGGTCTCTGTTAGTGCATCGTCTACAACAGTAAAAGTTACTGTGCCAGTTGTAGCGCCATCTGCAATGGTAATAGTTGTACCACTTAATGTATAGTCGCCAGCAGTAATGTTTGTTCCTGTTACGGCAAGGTCAACCGTTTGCGCTCCAGTTACTGCAAAGGACGCTGTGGCTGTAACGGTAATCGCAGTTGCTCCTGCTTCGGTACCAGCGCTTGCAGATACTGATAGGTCGACTGGCGGAAATGCCGGGGAATAACAGCTCCACTGAAGATTATTGATTACAGTTCGATTACCGCTGTTTCGTAATTCAATATCAATATTACCTGTTTGGTTTACCACAACTGAGAATGTAGTAGAGGAGGTGTTAGAAACTGTAATATCTCCACCGTACTGTGTGCCATTTACAAATACTTGAAGAGTAGAATTTCCTGTGAAGGCACGAGCGTAGTCAAAACTCAAAGTGCCGCAGCCCCCTGCTACAGAAGCATCGTTGGTTAAAGACCCATTACGCAGGGTAACAGCTTCGCTACCGTTCAAATCTTGATCGCCACGGGCATCTGTTGCTGTCCAATCAACCGAGTTATCAGTCCAGTTAAGGGTTAAATAAGACCCACTATTACCAGAACCAGTAAAGTCAACGCTTGCACAAGGCGCTTCGGCAAACGTGGCACTGATGGTATGGCCGGTAGTTACATTGGTAAAATCGTAGCTGGTAACGGCCCCTACCGAAACACCGTCTACCAATACATCCAATACACCATAACCCACATCTGGTGTAATGGTGTAAGATTGGCTGCCACCGCAAGAAACCGAAGTAGTGCCACTTGGAGAGATGTTTCCGTTGGCGCCCGCGCTGGCCACAATATTGCTTGATGCCACGGACGTGTACACAGCAGTAATGGTGTGCGGTGCTGTTACGTTGGTAAAACTGTACGGATTGGAATTGCCGGCAGGCGAACCATCTACCACCCAATTGGTAAAGGTGTAGCAAGCATCTGCTGTGGCAGTAAAGTCTTGGTCGGCTCCTTCCGCTACAGCAGTTGTGCCGGGTGTAATGGTTCCGCCTGTGGACTGGGTTACGGTAATGTCGTTTCCGCCAACCACTGGATTCGTATTTTCAAGTTGTAAATAATCATAGGCGACCTCCTCACTTCCTGAGTTCATTGACATTTCTAATCGCAACTCAATGTTAGAACCACTGACCGAGATGTCTTTAGTGAAAGAAGCGAAAGTATTCGTCAGGGCCGTCCCATCACCCGTACCATCGTAATCCGTGTCAAGATATGCACCATTGTTGGAGCCTGATTGACCCGAGAACCAAATGGCCGGAGTCCAGCTCCCTCCATCAATTCGGTAATCCAAACGGAGGTAATCAGCTTGGTCAATACCCCCTCCACCAGCACTTCCTCTAGCAAAAAGGCCCGATATTCGAACATCGGTCATCCCAGCTATGGATTGGCTGTTGAAGATGACGGCCTTGGGATTGTTCCCGTTACCTCCGTTGTCATCGATATCCTCCCCTGCCCAGAAGAAGATTCCGTTTTGTCCAGAATAGCTACCACTTATTCCTAATCCGTCTGTTCTTCCGTAATGATCAGATGAGCCGTCATTGAACTCATCATCAACCGCATCTAACGTATATCTGACTCCTGCCCCGTCCGTTTCAAAATCTTCAGTCCAGAAAACCTGGCCAACACCCATCAACGGGCTAATGAAAACAAGAAGAAGAGCAGAAACGAGAGGGAGTAAATTTTTTTTCATTGTGGGTTTGAAAATCGGATGGCAAAAATACTGGGTACGAGTACGATAGCTGTTAAGAAAACTTTAATAAAATTTTTTAGGCTCACGAAAATAAGGCCCAGTACCCACAATTACGGGTTTTGCGTAGTGTCAATAAGGGCTATTTGTGCACAAACTGACATTAAGAACCTGTTAGTTAGGTGTTAGTAACCGAATTTTATGAGCGAGTAATGCTTAGCTGTGGTTTGGATATTCGACAAGCGACACGGTTTAAATAGAGGAAAATCAAAGGGTGGATTCTCTAGATTTATTTGCTGGATTAGCGGAGGAGAAAAATTGGATGGTGAAAAAACAGAGCCAAGAGTTGCAACGATTTGGTGGTTCTTGAATTCCAACCACAGATTCAACAATCAAACAGCCTGCGAACTAATGCTTTCAGTAGCCTTGGCGCGTCTATCGCAAACCTCCTCAAAGGTTTCGTCATACTTAGCGTGATTGGTGCCCATAAGGCGATCCCAAACATTAAAGTACAAGCCGTAATTACAGCTGAAATATTTGTGATGCATGTTATGATGCGTGCCTGTATTGTGCCAGAAAGTGAGCTTGCTTTTGGTAAATCCTTTAGGAAGTATTTCATAGCCTAAATGTCCAAGCACATTGAGCGTAAACTGGTATAGTGCCCATGTAAGAATGGCAATGGGGTGTACTGGAAGAATCAAAATGACGAGCGGTACAAATGAGCCTTGCACAATAGCTTCTAGTGGATGAAAAGCAAAGGCCGCCCAAGGTGTTGGGTCTGTGCTTTTGTGATGTACGAGGTGCACATATTTGAAAACGGGCCGCCAGTGCATTGCTCTATGTGTCCAGTAGAAATAAGCATCGTGTAAAATGATGAGCAATGGAATGCTTACCCAGAAATAGACCATTCCGTATTCGCTCATATCTCCGTATACCGTAGAATAACCGCCTTTTACTAAAGCTAGGATTCCCATACTGATGATGGAAAACACGGCCACAGAAGAAATGGAATAAAGCATTTCCCTTCTGATGTCTTTAGCCTTTGGCACCTTCTGCTGAATTTTCATCCGAAAGGTTTTAGATTGGAACAGCACGTAAAAAAGCAGGTAAGGAATGCCTGCGAATAAGGTGTATCGGATTAAATTCTTTCCACCAGAATTGATGAATTTATCGAGATAAACTTGCCATTCCATGAGAATAAAATTAAGCCATTACCATTTAACGGCAACTTTGCCTATAGATTTTCGACCTTCAACGTATTCGTGTGCTTCGGCAAGATTAGCTGCTTCGAAGACTTTACCAACCACAGGTTTTATTTCTCCTGCTTTCCACAATTCAACAACGGCCTTCATCGTTCTAGCCAACACTTCTGGTCGGTCGTCTGCCACATGCAGCATGTTTACCCCAATCATTCCTTTCGAATTCATCAATAGTTGAATCGGGCTGAATAACCCAAAGTTGGCAGCAAGTTTCAGTTGATTGATGACTTGTAATCCGCCATCAACCTGTTCGGCTGCACCAAAACCCACAATTCTCCCGCCTTTTCCTAAGGCTTTAAATCCATCCGAATAACTCTTTCCGCCAAGCGAATCGAAGACCACATCCAACCCTCGTTTGCCGAGTTTCTCTTTAATCACCTTGGCAAAATCTTGCTTTCGGTAATTGATAGGGAAATGAACGCCTTGCTCAGCGATGTATTTTAGCTTTTCTTCCGAGCCGGCCGTTCCGTAAATAGTGCAGCCTTTTCGCTTTAGCAATTGAACCAACGCTGTACCTACACCTCCAGCTGCGGCTTGCACCAGAACGTGGTCTTCTGGGAAAACGGAAACGCGCTCCTCCGCACAATGGTAGGCTGTGCAATACTGAACTGCCAGTGCCAATGCTTCGCCAAGCGGCATATCTTCCGGAATTGGTTGAACTGCTCTTTCATCAGCAAGAACATGGGTTGAATATCCTCCAAAACGAGAGAAGGCAACTACACGCGTTCCTGCAGGAAACGTTTCGCCACCAATAACCGATTCGTCCATGGTTCTACCAACCGATTCGTACCCAACCACGCAAGGCGTTGGAGGAGCATCTTGGTACAACCCTTTCCGCGCCATAATGTCTGCGAAATTGATTCCGAATCCTTCGGTTTCAACTCGAATAAAACCTGATTGAGGCTGCGGAATTTCCTCTTCACGAAGCTCGAATGCCGTTTTAGCTGACCCGTGTTTGGTGATGTAATATGAACGTTTCTTTCCCATGTCTTACGAACTTAGTTTGTAGAATCAGATTTCGAGCTAATCCGCAATTTATTTGCAATGATTTTAGCCAATTCCAAGTTCGCCTCGCTATCGAAATGCGAAAGGTCAACGAAGTCTTCTTTTTTCCAATGATGTTCTAAAGCTTCCGAAACGAATGAAATCCGGTTGCTATCGGTCACCGTTTTCAGAGCGACATTATAGTCATTCATCATATTGTCCATCTCTTCGGTTGGCACGAAAGGAATCCACCAGCTGTAATCACCCGTTATGAGAACCTCTTCTAAAAGCGTTTGTGGCACAAGCATTACCTCAATTCCATTGCTTTTACACAGAGAAATAATACGCTCTAAGTTACTTTTGTAAATGGATAACGCCCGCTCGTCAACACCCTGATGTCCTCTGGTTTTTACATCTACCTCTTGGTTCGGACACGTCTCAATCAGATTCAATTTTTGCCCAAACAGAACCATTAATTTTAACGATGCTAGAGCCGGAATATTTTCGTTCTTACACAGACCGAAAGCACCGTACAATGAAGGTTGATGAAAGTCGCTGTAGTCATCTGCCAAGTTTTCGATATTGATGTTTCGTAGGTCGTTAAGTCCAATATAATAAATGGCTAAATCAGGCTGTAATTCTGAAAGATACATTTCTGATTGAAGTAGGTTTTCTCGACTAGAATAACCGGGAACGCCCATGTTAATGACCTCGTAATTAGCACCTAGTTCTTTCGCTAAATGAGAGGGCCAAGTCTCGTCATTATTCACTCCCACGCCATAGGTTGTAGAGCCGCCAAGTGTAACAATTCTGATTTTTTCTTTTGGTTTTTCAACTGTGAACTCATTACTTCTATAGCCAAGCGAATTATGCGAATAGGTGAGATTTCCTCGAGTGTGGGTTGCGTTTTTAATGAGCGAACCAACAAGTTCCGGATGTTCTTCAAACAAGTATTGATTCTGGTTTTTTGCTATGCGGTGTGCCCAATTCCCCGTTATTGCTTTGTATGCAATTGCGCTAGTTAACTCCAAACAACCAAATATGAGTAATGCGCCAATTCCATACCGAACAACTGAAGATAGCTTTGGCACTTCTATCAGCGCTAGTAATACAAAAAGGATGGCTCCAAGCCAGTAATATATCAGAATCGCATCTGTAGATAAGGCCATATCAAACCCGAAAAACTGCCTAGAAGCGGGACAGAGGAAAAAAGCCACTGCCGTGAAAACGATTGAAAGAATAAGATTTGGGTTTTTGCCGTTCATTACCTGATTAAGAGAAGCCAAATGTATAAATCACTTATTCTAGAGGCTGGAATTTCGTTTTGCATGATGCCTAACTAATCCAACAATTCAATTTGCGTTTATTCTTTCCTTTGCCGCAATGCACAGAAACCTCGTTACAATTGCTTTAATCTGCTACTCCCTATCCGGCTTTTCGCAAGATGCAATTTCAGGTTTTGTGCAGGATAGCCTTACCAACGAACCGTTGGTGTTTGCGCATGTGGTTCTAAATGATGGAACACGCGGAACGACTACTGATTTAAATGGCTTCTTTAAAATTAGGGCTAGTGGTTCAGTCTCTCATATTCGTATCAAATATATTGGCTATCAAATGCGGAAGTTCCCGGTTGGCGCTAAAACCGATTCGCTCATTTATAAGCTTCCAAAATCGAATACGCAGTTGGCGGAGGTTACAATACTTCCTGGAGAAAACCCAGCGGACCGTATCATCAAAAAAGTGGTGAAAAACCGAAAGAAAGCCGACCCCGGAAATCTGCCTTATTTCTCTTACAAGGCATACGAGAAAATGATTGTCACGTTAGATGAAGATACTACCCTGACCAACAAACAAGCAGCTGAAGACACCATGGTTACCGCTATCAGGAATCTGTTAGAAAAGCAGCACATTATGATGTCGGAGAACGTGTATGAGCGCAAATACCGTAATGGTAAATACACCGATAATGTAGAAGCAACTCGCTTCTCAGGTATGAAGAAACCACAGTTTGCAATGCTTACCAGTCAGATGCAATCGTTCTCGTTTTACAAGGATTATTTCTCGGTGGGCGAAAAGGCATTCCTTGGTCCTTTAAGCCCAAATAGCTGGAACAACTATTTCTTCAATATTGAAGATACGCTGATGGTGGAGCAAGACACGGTAATCATTATCAGTTACCAGCCCAAAAAGGGGAAGAAATTTGATGCGCTGCGCGGAATGCTACACATCAACATGACAGACTTGGCGCTTATGAATGCTTCGGGTACGGTCGTTAACGGGCAAGGGGTTGAAATAAAAGTCCAGCATAAATATGAGAAACTCGGGGGTGAGACATGGTTTCCTACGCAACTAAACACCGATTTCACAATGCTTGGTGTAGATGTTGGAGGCTTCAATTTTAAGGGTGTTGGTACAACCTTTAATAGAGAGGTGAACTTGGATGAGAAAGTTCGCGCCATCGATATAGGCACCAATACTTTGGAACTAGATTCAAAGGCGCACAAGAAGGATTCTGTATACTGGAATGACCAACGTGAAATGCCATTATCGGACAAAGAAATTCAGACGTACCAAGTGATTGATAGCATTGGTGAAGAGATAAATCTAGATAAACGGATTAAACTGCTTGTTGCTCTAGCAACGGGCCGTTTTCCCATTGGCCCTGTGGAGTTAGACCTCGATAAAATTATCGACTTCAACGATTATGAAGGTTTCCGTTTAGGAGTTGGATTACATACGTCTCCAAACTTGATAAAGTGGGCGAATTTTGGCGCATACATTGCCTATGGTTTTAAGGATAAAGAGGTGAAATACGGAGGTGATGCCGAGTTTACGCTACATAAAAATTTAGGTCTTCAGCTTCGCGGAGCGTATTACCATGATGTTCGGGAGATTGGGGCGCAAGAGTTTTTGGTGGACGATAATCGTTCGCTTGGTTCTATGTACAGCGATTTGGTTATTCAGCGTATGGATTTAATTAACGGCTGGAATGCTGGCGTGAGAATAAATCCCTTGCGCGGCTGGCATTTTGAGGCTGAGTTTCGCCATCAGGATGAAGAGAGTAAACACGGCTACCGATATGTTCCGGAAAACACCACAGATAGCCTAACAAAGGCGCAATATGCTGAGGTCAGAGTTGGCTTTCGATTTGCGCCATTTGAGAAGAAAATGCGGTTGGGGGCTCGAGAGATTATTCAGGACAAGGGAGCTGTGATTTTGTGGGCAACGGTAACGAGAGGTTTCAAAGGAATACTCTCGTCAGATTACGCTTATTGGAAGGCTGACCTCAGGCTTCAAGGAAAATTTAGAATTCGGAAATTAGGGATGGAATTTTGGCAGCTAAATGTTGGTTGGATTTCTAATTCCACTCCATATTTAAAGATGTATACACCGAAATCGAACTATGACGACCTTTCGATTTACTCGCCTAATTCTTACGAAACAATTAGACCAAACGAGTTTCTAAATGGGTTAATTATAGGTGTGCACCATCGCCATAATTTTGGCTCGGTGAAAACGGGCATTAAGTGGATTAGACCAGATTTTAATTTGGCAAACAGCTTTGGCATTGGTTGGCTAAGAGAGCCTCAGCGCCATACCGGATTAACAATCCAAGATATGAGCAAAGGCTTCTTTGAAACGGGGATTGTTGTTGACGACCTTATTAAGGTGAACTTACTTGGAATTGGGGGCGGTGTGTTTTATCGCTATGGTGCGTATTCATTTTCCAATGAAATTGATAATCTTGCGTTCAAACTAAGTTTGAAAATTGGCTTCTAAAGACGCAATAAGTGTTAAAGTGGAACCACCTGAAAACGGTGGTCGTAGGTTGGTAATAACCGACATACATGGCTGCAATAAAACTTTCGGAAAACTGCTTAAAAAGGTCGGTCTTACGGCAAATGATCAACTTTTTTTATTGGGAGATTTCATCAATCGTGGGCCACGAAGCAAACAGGTACTAGACCGTGTGCTTGCCCTCCTTGATGATGGCTACAGTGTTTTTCCTTTAATGGGAAATCACGAAGAGAATCTATTACATATTGCCGCAAAAAACCCAGATGAACTTAAGATTTTGTTAGAACCGAGAAACTCGTTGAATCTCCTCAACAAAAAGGGAAATGTAAGAGGTCGATTTTTCAAATTCATGCGTAAGTTGCCTTATTTCTATGAGCTTGACGGTTACTATTTGGTACATGCAGGATTTAATATGAATATCAAAAAACCTTTTACCGATTCGCATGCCATGGCCTGGATGCGCAACTTTTCCATTGACAAAAAGCTAAACGGACGGAAGGTGTTGTTTGGACATACTCCAACAAAGCTTTCAAAAATCACCTCAGAAGTTAAGTCAAACTCCAAATCTATTTGTTTAGATAATGGATGCTCACACACTTATCTCGATAAGGAATATGGTCACTTATTGTGCTATGACCTTGACAGTCGGAAGCTCTTTAAGCAGAAGAATGTTGATTGACCTAGCTTAGAAAAAGCTGAATCCAACGATCAGTAGCAATCGGTGGTAAGCATCTTTCAATTCTGGTCCGAAGGCATCAGCACTTGTAATACCTTCTGCCCGATTCCAAACATTAAGAAACTGATAGCCCAGCGAAACGTTTAGTTGGGCATGTCCTCCCAATTTTATACCAAGACCTAGAGCTGGTTCCGCAAAAGCCCCGTCCCAAGTGTATGTTTCCTGTGAGAAAACACCAGCATTTCCTTCAGGTAAAATGTGGTTATAGCCTCCTTTTAATTCTAAATACGGACGTAATAGTCCCTTGAACAATTGTAAACGGGCGTGTCCGAAAACACCAATGTGGTGTTGCGTTGGGTTGCTGTCGTCCTTCGATTGATACATATAACTGAACCCTGGGCCGATAAAAAATCGCTGTCCGATAAACGCCCCAAAGGAACTAGAAACACGAGGAGATGGAATTTCATAACCAGCAACCTTAAATTCAGTTTCGTTACCCCCAACTTCAGAAAGCCTGGTGGTCTTCCCAATATGAAACCCAACTGTAGCTTCAGTGATGTTACTGAATTTGACGGGTTTGGACCCTCCCTTGTCTTGCGCCTTGGTGGTGGTCATGGCAAATCCAAGAAGCATCATTATCATTAGCTTTTTCATCACGTCTGTAATTTGGTTAGACTGGTTAAAACGAGAATGCCAAAGCGATATTATCTAATGTATTAAGACGGTCAAGTGTGTAGCGTTTAAAGTATTCACCATACAGATGTGGAGAACCCCACATTATCATCTATTCTAAAACAAAAGATAAAACTCTTATTTGGCAGCAACAAGACCTTTGATGGTTAAAGAGATAATCTACCTTTGTATCTTAATCAGCACTTACAACATGAAAAGACTTTTACTTCTTACACTATCAGTAATCACATCTTTCAGCATTCAGGCACAAGACTGTGATGATTTATTTATCTCAGAATATGTGGTTGGTTCGGGAAACAACCGTGCTTTGGAAATTTACAACCCAACGGATGCAGCCGTAGACCTGTTCGGTTATAAGGTTGGAAGGTTTCGTGATGGTTCTGGAACACCAATGTTGCTTGATTTAGCAGGAACTATCCCAGCATTCGGAACTTATGTAATTGCAATTGATAAACGTGACCCTAACGGAACTGGTTTTGAAGAGCAGGTAGACCTAGCAATTCAAGCCGTGGCTGATACGTTTGTAAATCCAGTATACGTGCAGGCTAACTCTCCGTTCTATTTTAATGGAGACGATGCGGTGCCACTTATTAAAGGAGACGGCACAACTATCGTTGATCTTGTTGGTAGAATTGGAGAAGATCCTGGTACTGCTTGGGCAGATGCAAATGGAACCTGGTGGACAACAGATAAAACGTTAATCAGAAAGCCAGGAGTATTAAGTGGTGTTACAATAAACCCTGTGGCATTTGTTGTAGAGGCAGAGTGGGACAGCCTACCGGAAGATACATTTACAGAGCTTGGATGGCACAATTGTGACTGTGCTTCTGTTGGAGTAAATGATGCAGAAACAGCCAAGATGAATATGTTTCCAAATCCTGCTGCAGATAAACAGTTAATGATTTCTACATCTGTGGAAATGGAGTCTATTCAGGTATTTAATATTATCGGACAAGAGAAAGACCGTGTGAATTTTGCTTACGGAGCAACCACACAGCGTTACAATTTAGAACATCTCAGAACAGGAGTTTATGTTGTGCGGGTTACTATGAGCAACGGAGCAATCCTTTCTCGAAAAGTAATGCTAGGCCAATAAGCCTAAAGCTTGATGTATCGCTTTCTCTTCACTTTTTTAACGGTATTGATTACCGTAACAGTATCGCAGGCACAAAAAACACGTGTTTATGGTGTTGTGAAAGATGCCAGTTCTGGTGAAACGCTCATTTCTGCAAACGTATTGGTAGCAGAAGGTAGAGGGGTTGTAACCGACTTTGATGGTAGGTACTCAATTGAGGTTGAAAACGGCTCTTACACCATGCAAATTTCATACATAGGGTATGAGGCAACAACGCGGGAAATTAAAACAAGAGGAGGTCAGTTAGAGGTAAACTTTGCTCTGCAAACAAAGACACTTAATGAGGTAAGGGTTGTTGCAGACATGGCAATCGATCGTGAAACCCCGGTGGCCTTTTCCAATATAGAGCCTGCAAAAATCAAGGAGGAACTCTCTTCTCAGGACATCCCCATGTTGTTGAACTCAACGCCTGGTGTGTATGCTACGCAGCAAGGAGGAGGTGCAGGAGACGCGCGCGTAACCATACGAGGATTTTCACAACGTAATATTTCTGTTCAAATTGATGGGGTTCCGATGAATGATATGGAAAACGGTCAGGTGTATTGGAGTAACTGGTTTGGGTTGGATGGTGTAACACAGCGGATTCAGGTGCAACGAGGTTTGGGAGCAAGCAAATTGGCTATTCCTGCGGTTGGTGGTAGCATGAATATTTTGACGGCTGGAATTAGTTCCAAACAACAAACGGAAGTTGCGGTTACTGTTGGTAATAACAATCTTATTAGGACGAACATTAGCTATAATTCTGGCCGATTGAAAAATGGGTGGGGCGTAACTGCCGCGTTTGCATATGACCATCAAGAAGGCTGGGTAGAAAGCACTGGAGCCAATCGTTTTTTTTACTTCCTAAAACTTCAAAAGCAAATCAAGAATCACACCATCAGTATTACAGGAATGGGCGCGCCTCAAAAACGTCAGCAGCGCAGTTATAAGCAAGAAATTTACATGTTCGATAGGGCTTACGCTGAAAAGGTGGGGGTTAATTTAAGTGACGAATCTGTTACCGAGAATATGGCTGCCGGTTTGCAGGGTAATTATGGGAGAAGATATAATGGTCAGTGGGGATACGTTATTCGTGACAGGAATAACCCAAATGCACAGAGTGAAGCTCAAAGTGTTGCCGAAAACTTCTACCACAAACCCATTTTTAATCTGAAGCACTTTTGGGCTAAGGATAAATGGGCGGTGTCCAACGTTATTTATGGTTCATTTGGGAATGGCGGAGGAACGCGTCTTCGAGGAAATACAGAATACGATCCTTTCGGCCAACTAGATGTTGATAGTCTTTATGAGCAGAACATCTCGGGTACACCGTTCGTTCAGGCTTACGATACTATTGCTGTCAATGATACTAGCCAGTATAAATCTGAAAATTATATACAGGCTAACATGAATAATCACTATTGGTACGGCCTCATATCTACAATCAACCATCGGTTCAATGATACATGGGAAATGTCGGTAGGTATTGACTTTCGCTCGTACTGGGTTGAGAGGTATAGCACGCCATACGACCTGCTTGGGGGGAATTATGCGGTGATTTTTCCGACAAGCGAACCAGAGAACCTCTTCAATTCGTCCACTCTCGCCCGTGACAATGTCAAACGCATTGGTGATGTGGCTGGCTATCGGGCAAATACATCCGTGTACACGGGGGGTGTTTTCGGCCAGGTTGAATACAAGAAGGACAAGTTTTCGGGTTTTGTAAGCGTTTCTGGTGGGCACAATTCTTACATCAGAAAAGACCAATACCGTAAGCGCGATTTGGTGCTTTCTGATACGACAATGCGTCAATCGTTGGGCGCCAATGATACAATTACATATAATGGGACCCAATACACGGCTGCTAGCACAGAAGCAAAGACGGCCACAACAGATTGGGTTCACTATTGGGGAGCAACGGCTAAAGCTGGCTTGAACTTTAATATTAACGACCATATGAATGTGTTTGTGAACGGTGGGATGTTCTTACGTCCGCCAACGATTTCAGATGTATACGCTGGCACATCTTTCAATTTCGTTCAGGGGGTTAAAAGTGAAGTTTCTTGGGGTGTGGAATTGGGTTATTCAATTAGTTATCCTCGCTGGGCGGCAAATCTGAATTTATACAACACGGTTTGGGAAAACAGACCTATTACCACAAGCGTTAGCATTGGAGGAACACCAACCACAATTTCTATTCCTAACATTGGTTCTACCCATCGTGGAATTGAGTTGGATGGAGCGTATAAAACACCTTGGTACTTCGATATTGAAGGACTTGTTTCTTACGGAGATTGGAGGTGGAAAGGAAATTCGTTAGCGTATTACTATCAAGAAGGAAGTGATGTTCCGATTGATAGCGTGGATGTTGAAGCGGATGGTGTGCATGTTGGAGATGCAGCGCAGTTTCAGGTAGCAGGAAGCATCAAGATTAAACCAATCAAGGACCTTTATATTAAAAAGTGGCTTACACTAAAGGACGTTTATCTCAAAGCGCAAATCACCTATTTCGATAACTACTATGCGAATTTTAACCCGCTCGATCTTCAAGGAGAAAACAGAGGTCGGGAATCGTGGAAAATTCCCGCCTACTATCTGTTTGACATCCATGCAGGCTGGACAATTAAGCTTAAAAAAATGGACGTCAGTCTACGAGTATCCGTCCTTAACGTAACAGACCATGTTTATATCTCAGATGCTCAGAACAACGCCACCAGTTCTCAAACGTTTGACGCTACAGGCGCAAAGGTTTTTATGGGACAAGGCCGAAGATGGACAGCTACTGTTGGCGTAAAATTTTGAAAACACACTCAATGAAAAAAATAACAACACTTTTGGCTTCGGCCATTTTGGCCACAACCACTTTTGGTCAAACGAGTTTACCAGCATCTTGGAATTTTGATGATCCGCAACCTGTTGGTTGGACAGAGGAGCTTTCTAACAATCCTGGTAACACACGATACACCAATGGTTCTGTAGGAGCTGCCTGCAAACTAGACGGAGATGATGAATATGTTGTAGTTCATTTTAGCGATGTATGTGGTGGAGTTACGTACGATTTTATTGGTCAAAGCTCTGCTAGTAATGATGTTTTCACAGTTCAAGAAAGTGCAAACGGAACAGACTGGACAACGCTTAGATTGTTTGAAGAAGCAGATCTTGACGCGGCCTCGGCTTGGACTGAGTTTACCGATATCCCTTTAGCTACTACCCGTTACATCAGATGGTATTTTACTGAAAAGCAAAGCGGTAGAAATGTTGGGCTCGATGAGATTACTTTAATTTCTCAAATTCCTACAAACGCTCAAGAAATTGGAGTAAGCAGTGGTGTTACGCCAATTGTAAACAACGGAACTTTTGTTGTTGGTAATAACACATCTACCGTTATCAGTATCGAAAACGTAAACCTTTTGGGTGGAACGGATTTAACCATTAGCAACATCAGTTTAAGCGGTATAAATGCAGCCGATTTTTCGCTCGGAACAACCCCAACAACAGTTGGTGCAACTGCTGTTGAACAGTTTGATTTGACGTTTACTGCTGGAGCGATGGGTTCTCGTTTTGCAACGCTTACAATTGAGAATGATGATGCAAATGGAGATGAAACAACGTTTGTTATAAACCTATACGGGATTGGGGGAGATTATGCTACGGAGCCATCAGAAGGCCCAGCTAACCTCCAGATTACAGACGTAACCACATATGGTTATGAGGTAAGTTTTGATGATGCAACCGTGGTTCCTGAAAACTACATTGTAATTAGAGGAATCGAGAATCAATTCCTTAATCAGCCCATGGACGGTTCAACCTATGTTAAAGGTGACTATATCGATGCATTTACGCAGGTTGTTCATGTTGGCCCAGCCGGTTCGTTTAAACCAACTTATAATGTGGCTAATACCACCTATTATTTCGCTGCCTACTCCTTCAATGGCCCAGCCGGGTACGAAAATTATTATACCAGCGCTCCACTTGATGGTTCTGTTACTACACCGGAAACCATGATGGGTAACTATTACGATGGAATTGACCCTAATCAAACCAGCTTTATTTCTGATTTGCAGACGCGAATTAGCCAAGGGTACGACCAAATATTCTACAGCAATTACGCGCCAATTATGATTAACAAATTTGCTTCGCGAGATACAACAGACGGGCAAAAAGTGGTTACAGGTGTTTACTCAGGATACCAGCATATGTATTTAGGTGCATTTTTCTATGATGTATTAAGTAGAGAGCATTCTTGGCCACATAGTTGGATGCCAGCTTTTCCAGATCAAGATGGAGACGAGTACTCGGATATGCACAACCTTTTTCCAACACACCAAGACAATGCAAATGCTGTAAGAAGTAACCGTCCGCTAGGCGAAGTTGTTACGCCAGCCAGTTCATTTTTAGATGCGCAGTACGGAGACAATGCCGATGGTCAGCGAGTTTACGAACCGCGTGATCAGCATAAAGGTGATGCGGCTAGAGCTATATTTTACATGGCCACAAAGTGGAATGGAACAAGTGGGAGTTGGGAACTTCCTAATCCAATAGATTTTATCGTTCAGTATGGTCAGGATCAGGATGTTTTAAAGCAATGGCACCTACAAGATCCGCCAGATGCTTGGGAAATTGCTCGAAACGATTTTATTGAAAGTGAGCAAGGCAATAGAAATCCATTTGTTGATAGTACCCATTGGGTTTGCTATATCAACTTTGATGACCTTTCATACATATCAAATCCTACGGTTCCTTGTTCTACAACAGAGCCAGAAGGAATTGAAGAGCAATTGGCTGGAGATTTTTCAGTTTCTCCAAACCCTTCAAACGGTGAGGTTAGTCTTAATCTGAACTTGATTGAAAAGCAAGAATTGACAATTGAATTAATGGATATTTCGGGTCGTCAAGTTTCAGTTCAGTCTAACAACTTTAACGCTGGCCTTTCTAGACAAAACTTTGATTTCTCAAATCTTGATGCTGGAGTTTACCACATGGTTTTGAGTGGTGAAAAAGGGAGAACTACGCTGAAAGTTGTTCTTCAATAGGAAAGGCAAAAAGTTGAGTTTTGGAAAGCCGCTGATTGAGAAATCAGCGGCTTTTTTGTTTCAATCAATAAAGGCTTTCACCTCTTCAACAAATCCTTTTGGATCTTGCGCATGAACCCAGTGGCCGGTTTGTAGCGACTTGAAAATCGAGTTTGGAAACAGCTCCAAAATTTCAGCTTTGTCATCTTCCAAAACATATTTTGATTGTGTTCCGTGGAGAAACAGCGTTTCAATTTCAGCGCCTTCAGAAATTAGCAGTCCCATTTCCTCAATATCATCAGCAATTACGTCTAAGTTAAATCGCCAAGCATACTTTGATGAACCATCCTCCTGTTTTTGTCTGTAGATGTTTTTAAGAAGAAACTGAATGGTGCTCTCATCTTCATCCAACAAGTGACTCAGAGATTCTTCGGCTTCTTTTCTGCTTTTCATGGCGTCTAAATCCAACGCCTGCATAGATCTGATTATTAAATCGTGATGAACAGGGTATTGTTTTATACCCATATCAACCACAATCAATTTAGACAGTAACTCTGGATGCTCAGAGGCAAAAAGCATGGCCGTTTTCCCACCCATAGAATGCCCAATAAGCATAGCATCTTCCAGTTTGTGTTCCTGAAAAAACTCGAATAAATCATCAGCCATTTCCTCATAAGTATGAGAATCGCAATGAGGTGATTGACCATGGTTTCGCTGATCAACCAGATAAACGTGATGCTTATCGGCAAAGGCCTTCGAAAGCGAAAACCAATTATCTAACGACCCGAAAAGCCCATGAAGGATAACCAAGGGTTTCCCCTCGCCAAATTCTTTAAAGTTCAATTTCACCGTAAACAGTTCTTATACATTTTCACCGCGTTGCTCATTCCCAAATAAAGCGCATCCGAAATGAGTGCGTGCCCAATGCTAACCTCCAACAGGTTTGGAATGTTCTGATTGAAATAAGTTAGGTTTTCCAAACTTAGATCGTGACCAGCGTTAATCCCTAAACCAACTTCATGCGCCACTTTTGCCGCTTTTACAAAAGGGGCTACGGCCTTTTCCTTGTCTGAAGGAAAACTAACCGCATAACTCTCCGTGTAAAGCTCAACTCTGTCTGCGCCAGTTTCTTTGGCCGCACGAATCATTTTTTCATCGGTTTCAATAAAGATGGAAGTTCTAATTCCGGCATTCTTCAACCGATCAATGACACCCTTCAAAAATGCTTGATGCTCAATCGTATTCCAACCAGCGTTTGAAGTCAAAACCCCTGGTGGGTCAGGAACCAAGGTTGCTTGCGTGGGCTTCACTTCTAACACAATTTCCATGAACTTTTCGTTCGGATAACCTTCAATATTGAACTCAGTATCTACCACGGGTTTTAGATCGTAAACATCCTGGTAACGAATATGTCGCTCATCCGGCCGTGGATGAATGGTAATGCCGTCAGCTCCAAATTGCTGCGCCTTAACTGCTGCTTCAACCACACTAGGATTGGCACCGCCTCTACTATTTCGCAGAGTAGCGATCTTATTAATATTTACACTCAGTTTGGTGTTGTTCATTCTTTGGTATTGAAACTTAATTGTTGCCAAAAGTAGACTTCGGCAAACAAATTGATGTTAGCTACTTGCAGTAAGCAATAACAAAACAGTACATGTTTGCGTTTACTTTGCACGCAATTCAAGAAAATGCTCGCTAGAGAACTCATATCTAAAGTTGTTCCACCTCTGAAGCCAAATGACGAGGTGGCTAGGGCTTTGGCGTGGATGGATGAGTTCAAAGTTTCACATCTGCCAGTAGTTGATGGGAGAAATTTCATTGGAATTATTAGCGAAGACAATATTTTGGATGGCGAAAAAGACGATACAGTTATTGCTTCAAAAGAGGTAATGAGTCATGCCTCGGTACTAGAATCTCAGCATATATACTACGTCATCCGTAAGCTGACATCAACTGACCTTTCCGTTGTTGCTGTGGTTGATTCCGAAGATAAATATCTTGGGTGCATCACGCTTTCTGACCTCGTTGTCAAGTTTGAGGAATTGGCGGCAATAAATCAGCTAGGAGGAATCATCGTTGTCAATATGAATAAGGCTGATTATTCGCTTGCACAGGTGGCACATGTGATTGAATCAAACAACGCCAAGATTTTAAGTAGCTACGTTTTTGAACGTCCGGAAACCGGAATGTTGGAGCTTACTCTGAAAGTAAACCGTGAGGAAATCAGTTCGATAGTTCAGAGTTTGGAGCGTTATGATTATCAGGTAATTGCGTATTTCCAAGAAAGTGCGCACCTTGAAGACCTCAAAGGCCGCTATGACGAGCTGATGCGGTTCATCAACATTTAGAACGATTTTTTATTTCCGCTTTCTCTTCTTCCTCTTTCTCCTTTTTTCTTTTTGTGCCCAAGCGCAGGATGATGTAACCGTTTCGTCTCTAACATTTGAGGGAAACAAGATTACACGAGAGCGAATTTTGCTACGCGAAATGACCATTCGCGAAGGGCGATCTATTGCTAGAAACAAGCTTAACCAACATTTAGAACGGTCAAAAGGAAACGTTTGGAATCTTCAGCTTTTCAACTTTGTAGAAATTGACACATGCTGGTTTTCACCCACTGAGATTGACATAGTTGTTCGAGTAACTGAAAGGTGGTATGTCTGGCCCATCCCATTCGTGGATTTTGCAGATAGAAACCTAAGCGAGTGGTGGGAAACCAAGCGCTTAGATAGGTTAGATTATGGCACGCTGGTCAAGTGGAGTAATTTTCGAGGCAGAAGAGAGGAACTCACCCTGCATCTCCGATTCGGGTTTAATAATCAGTATGAATTGAGGTATAGAATCCCTTATCTCGACCACGCTCAAAAATGGGGAATAGAGTTTCAGGGGGGGTACAGACAAGGGCGTGAGGTAGCATACGCAACAGTTGATAATAAGCGTGTGTTTTATAAAAACCCGAACCGATATATCCGGAAGCAGGGGTTTGGAACCATTTCTCCTACGTGGCGTCCTAACCTTTATAACGTTCATAAATTGGAGGTGGGTTATACACATTTCTGGATTTTAGACTCTGTTGCCAAACTGCAACCACAGTACTTTGGTGCGGAAGAAAATGTGGTCAAGTATTTTTCACTTGAGTATGAAGTGTTAAGAGACGTTACCGACTACACCGATTATCCTTTAAAAGGCTATCGCTTCGAGCTCAGGCTAAGAAAAGATGGCTTTCGAATACTGGATAGTCCGATTGATATTTGGTCATTAGAAGTTGAATTTGCTAAGTACTGGAAGCTTCATAAACGATGGTATTTTTCTCATGCCCAGAAAATCAAAGTCTCATCTACCAATGGGCAGGCTTTCTCTCTTCAGCGGGGTTTGGGCTATGAGCGTGATTTTGTGAGAGGGTACGAAAACTATGTTGTTGATGGGCAGCATTTTGGTCTGTTGAAAACGGCAATTAAATGGGCAATTTTTCCGTTTAGAAAGGTGAAACTTAAATTCTTGAAATCGGACAAATTCAACACGTTACCCCTTGCGCTATACGCTAATTTCAATTTTGATGTGGGCTACGTCATCGATAATCAGTTTAACCAAGGAAACCCATTGGCAGGTAGCTTACTTTTGGGCGGAGGTGCAGGAATTGATATAGTTACCTTCTATGATATTTCTTGGCGTTTTGAATACTCCATGAATAAGAATCTCGAGCATGGGTTTTTCGTACATTTCACAAAGCACATTTAAATGATGCAAATAGCCGTACACGGAAGACTGCGTTTTGAATCTGACCGACCTAGGTTGCAGGCTGTTTTAAACGTGCTTAATCAAAAATTCCAATCAATTTCTTACACCCAAGAGTTAGCTGAAATAGGTGGGCTCCCGATGGATGGAGTTATTCCTACAGAAAAGTTCAGAAAAGATCAGTTTGATGCACTGGTCTGCATTGGTGGTGATGGAACAATACTGGAATCTGTCAGGAAGGTTGGAAATTCTGGGATACCAATTCTAGGCGTTAATGCTGGTAGACTGGGTTTCCTTGCCAGCACTCCCTTAGAGGAACTCGAACAAGCTTTTGAGAAACTAAAAACGGGAGATTTTCAGGTTGACGAAAGAACTCTTGTCAAAGCCGAGACGGACGACAATCTGTTTGGTGGGGATAACTATGCTTTGAATGAGGTCAGCGTTCACAAAAACGCAACATCTTCCATGATTGTTGTAAACGCGTATTTGGACGATTTCTTCTTAAATACTTATTGGGCCGATGGCCTTATTATTTCAACCCCAACTGGCTCGACTGGGTACTCCTTGAGCGCAGGCGGTCCGATAATCGCGCCAGGAACAAGCAATTTTGTCATTACGCCAATTGCACCTCACAACCTTAATGTGCGCCCTTTAGTTATTGCTGATAACAGAAAAGTCACGTTAAGAATCGGTGATGCTGACCCGAGCTTTATGATGTCTCTTGATTCACAATCAAATATTATCAGTTCGGAGGTTGAAATACGAGTTTCCAAGGCCGATTTTCAGGTTGGTCTGATTCGGTTTGGCACAAATGACTACTTCGATACATTGCGTGGTAAGTTGATGTGGGGCATCGATAAACGCAACTAGGTTTTGTGCTAAAACCCTTCCTGACCATTATTAGTTATATTTGCAGACGTAGTAAAATTTGGTTAATTGTCTTCTTATGCGAGCAAAAGTATTTTTACTTCTTCTTGTAATTCTTCCAACTTTGGCCAGCGCACAGCGTTGGAAACGCCAGCGTTATGAATGGGTTGCAGGCATAGGTGCAACCCAATTCTTGGGAGATCTCGGTGGACGAAGCCAAATTGGCTCCGACTGGTTTTTCGATTTAGATGCTGCATCAACGCGCTATGTTGTCAACCTAGGTTTTCGTTACAAGATTTCTCAATACGTTTCGGTTAAAACCGGCTTCTCCTTTGGAGAAATTGCGAGTCATGATAAGTTTACAGATGAACCGTTCAGAAATAATAGAAATTTACACTTTCGATCGCCCGTGGTGGAGTGGGCAACTCAAATGGAAGTTTCTTGGATGAGAGAGTCTATTGGAAGCCGTTACAAGATTAGACGTGTCCGTGGCCGAGGTAGAAAAGGAAGCCAGGTTTATGTCTATGGTTTTGCTGGAGTTGCTTTGCTCTACATGAATCCAATGGCAAAGTATGATGGTAAATGGTATTCGCTTAAACCGCTTCATACAGAGGGCCAGGAGTATGTTCCTTCAAGAACAGAATATGCTAACTGGCAATTGACCATTCCATTTGGTGTTGGGATGAAATACGCACTTGATAAAAAGAGTAGCATTGGTTTGGAATACGGGCTGCGAAAAACATTTACAGATTATATGGATGACGTAAGCACAACTTATGTTTATACGAAATGGGCACCAAATGAGTTAGCAATTCGGCAAGCACTGGGATATAATAATGTTGCTGCCGGACTTGCAGACCCATCTTTGAATCCCGTTCCAGATAATATAGACTCTTTCACTGGTGCATGTGCAGCGTGTCCAGGACAACAGCGAGGAGACCCTAGTGATTTGGACTCATACATGTTCTTGATGATTACCTATCAGCGCAAAATCCGAACGTCAAGGAAGGGGCTTCCTAAGTTCTAAAACTGGTCAATCAGTTGTTATGAAACGCTTTAGTATTCTTTTTTTAGTTCTTTTCGGATGCGTTTCCACCAGTACGGCTCAGTATTCTGAGTTTGGCATAATGGGTGGAGTTTCCTACTACATGGGAGATTTGAATCCCGAAACACCATTTAAAAAAGTGCTTCCTGCAGGCGGAGCTTTCTATCGGTACAATTTTAATGAGCGCTTATCTGCTCGCGGTACGTTTACTGTTGGATATTTAATGGGAGACGATTCCGATTCAAAAGTTCAATCTCAGTTAGACCGAAATCTGCAATTTGAATCTTGGTTATTCGAATTCAGTATTACCGGAGAGTTTAATTTCTTTAAGTACGCCCCAGGCGACATGACCCATTTTATTACACCATTCCTGTTTGGAGGTGTTTCGATTTTTAATTTCAACCCTCGCGCTGAGGCGAGTGACGGAAACATGTACGAACTTCAACCGCTTGGTACAGAAGGACAAGGAACCGTTGCTTACCCCGACAGAAAAAAGTATGCGCTTACTACTGCAGCTATCCCTTTTGGTTTGGGTTTAAAGCTTAATATTTCAAAAACATTTTCTGTTGGATTGGAGTGGGGAATGCGCTATACGTTTACCGATTATTTAGATGACGTAAGCGGTGCATATGCGGATCCGAATGTAATCCGATCTGAGCGAGGAGACATTGCCTATGAATTGTCAAACCAGTCAAATTTGTTGGATGAAACGCTTGAAGGAAGGCAGCGTGGTAACTCAAAAACAAACGACTGGTATTCGTTCGCTCTCATTACATTTTCAATGAATCTCAAGGCGCGACCGGCCAAATGCCCTGCCTATCAATAAGTCTCAAACTCTAGTATACCTTTGCACCGCCTTTAAGGGTGTTTTTTAATTTATTGATGGCCATAGATTCCCGTATAGACCAGAGTAAATTGCCAAATCACGTAGCCGTAATTATGGACGGAAACGGACGCTGGGCAAAACAGCGTGGTAAACTGCGCACCTTTGGTCATAACAAAGGCGTAAAAGCTGTACGGGAAACGGTCGAAACGGCAGCCGAAATTGGCATCGAGTACTTGACCTTATATGCCTTTTCTACCGAAAACTGGAATCGTCCGAAATTTGAGATTAATGCTTTGATGACCTTATTGGTAAAAACCATCAGTAAGGAAACAAAGACGCTTACAGAAAATAACATTCGGTTAAATGCAATTGGAGACTTAGAAAGCCTACCTGTGTCTTGTCTAAAGGAATTAAATGAGGCAATTGAGAAGACCAAGGACAATACACGCATGACTTTGACGTTGGCGTTGAGCTATTCATCAAAGTGGGAAATTACGGAAGCGATAAAGGCGATTGCAAAAAATGTTAAATCGGGGGAGTTAGACGTAGATGCAATTGATGAATCAACCATCAATCAGCATCTTTGTACAATTGGAATTCCTGATCCAGAATTACTTATTAGAACAAGCGGAGAACACCGCATATCAAACTTTTTGTTGTGGCAAATTGCTTACGCAGAATTGTATTTCACAGATAAATTGTGGCCAGATTTTGAAAGAGTAGATTTTGAAACGGCAATAATTGACTATCAAGGACGAGAAAGAAGATTTGGAAAAATCAGTGAGCAGGTCAGCGCATAGTCGCGGTCAAATATTGTTATTTGTACTATCGGTGATGATGCTTTTTGTATCAACCACTGCTAGTGCGCAGATTTCTGTTGGTGGCAACACTAAATTGGATTATGCAGCACCCAAGCAATTTGAGGTGGGTGGTATTACCGTTTCTGGTACAAAGTATCTAGATAAGAAAGTACTAGTTCTTCTTTCTGGCCTTAGTGTTGGAGAAAAGATTCAAGTTCCAGGAGAAGCAACTACGGAGGCTATTCATAAACTTTGGGACCAAGGTTTATTTAGTGATGTTGAGATTACGGCAACAAAAATTGTTGACGATAAAATCTTCCTTGACATCCGCCTTCAGGAGCGCCCTCGTTTAAGTAAGTATGCCTTAAAGGGAGTTAAAAAGAGTGATGCGAACGATATCCGAGAATCAATTCGCTTAATAAAGGGGAAAGTGGTCACCGAAAACCTGATTGTTTCCACCGAGAATATTATTCAGAATCACTTTATCGATAAAGGGTTTTTGAACGTGGAAGTGGAAACCATTGAGACACCTGACACCACTTTACCGAACAACGTAATTCTGACTTTCAACGTTGATAGAAAGAAGAAAATTAAGATTGCTAAATTGATTTTCCGAGGTAACGAGGAAGTAAAAAAAGGCAAGCTTGCTGGAACGATGAAGGAAACCAAGCAGCGTAAGTGGTGGCGCGTTTGGAAAACGTCTAAGTTCCTTGATTTTGAGTACGAAAATGACAAGAAGGCGCTTATTGCGAAGTATAATCAAATGGGATATCGCGATGCTCGAATAATTAGCGATACGATTTATGCGAGTAAGAAGAATGCCATTAATGTAGAGATTAACCTTGAGGAAGGAAGGAAATACTACTTCCGAAACATCACCTGGTCTGGAAATACCAAGTACTCGTCTGAAGTGCTGGGTAAAATTTTGGGGATTAAGAAAGGCGATGTTTATGATCAAAGTAGGCTAGATGCCAACTTGTTTATGAATCCTAACGGACGGGATGTGAGTTCACTCTATTTGGATGATGGTTATCTGTTCTTTAACGTTCAGCCAACCGAAATTCTTGTTGTGAATGACAGCATTGATTTGGAGATGCGCGTGCGCGAGGGCAAACAAGCAACTATTAACAGGGTTACGGTAATTGGTAATTCAAAAACGAATGATCACGTTATTCTGCGTGAGTTAAGAACTAAGCCTGGACAATTATTTAGTCGAGCGGACATTATTCGTTCTCAAAGAGAGCTTTCGCAGCTAGGGTATTTTAACGCGGAAACCTTAGGCGTAGACCCCAAACCAAACCCAGTTGACGGTACGGTTGATATTGAATATACCGTAGAAGAAAAACCCTCCGATCAGATTGAGCTTTCTGGTGGTTGGGGAGCAGGAAGAATTGTAGGAACATTGGGTGTCACTTTCAATAACTTCTCCTTACGAAACATGTTTAAGAAGGGAGCTTGGCGGCCACTTCCTGCAGGTGACGGACAGCGTTTAAGTCTTCGCGCTCAATCAAATGGATTGTTCTTCCAATCGTATAATTTCTCCTTTATGGAGCCGTGGTTAGGAGGAAACAAGCCTAATGCTTTTAGTGTTTCAGCTTACCATTCGGTTCAGTCTAATGGTGTTCAGCGTGGTGAGGCTAGACGTGAAGCCATCCGAATTACTGGTGTATCTGTTGGTTTGGGAACCAGAATGAAATGGCCTGATGACTTCTTCCTTATGCAGCATGAGTTAAGCTATCAGAACTACATCCTTGAGAATTACCAGCTTATTTCTGGTTTCAATAATGGAAATTCACACACTTTCAGTTATAAGCTCACTATTTCTAGGAACTCCATTGGTGACCCTATTTTTCCAACTTACGGTTCTATTATCTCAGGTAGTATGGAATTGACGCCACCATTCTCGGCATTTACTGGGCTGGACTATACAACAGCATCCGCATCGGAAGCATATAAGCTCATAGAATACCACAAATGGAAGTTCGATGCCAAGTGGTATATCTCTTTGGCAAAGAATTTGGTTATAGAAACCAAAATGCAGTTCGGGTTTCTCGGAGGTTATAATAAAGATCTCGGAATCTCTCCTTTTGAAAGGTTTTATGTTGGAGGGGATGGATTGAGTGGATTTGGCTTAGACGGACGAGAAATTGTTGCGCTGCGTGGATACGATAATAACTCACTATCATCAAGTTTTGGTGGAACAATTTTTACAAAATACAGTGCTGAATTTAGGTATCGCATATCTCCAAACCCACAGGCCACAGTTTATGTACTTGCCTTTGCGGAAGCTGGTGACTCTTGGCTCACATTCAGTGAGTTCAAGCCATACGACCTTAAGAAGTCTGCCGGAGTCGGAGTTAGAATTTTCCTTCCAATGTTTGGTCTTTTGGGACTGGATTACGGTTGGAGGTTTGACGATGTTCCTGGAAGACCTGACATGGCACCTGGACAGTTCCACTTCTCAATTGGACAACAATTCTAATACCATATCATCATGAGAAAAGTAGCCCTTACCCTTATCGCCTTTTGCTTTGTTCTTAGCGCTAGTGCTCAGCGCTTTGGTTATGTAGATTCAAACTATATTCTAGAGAGTATTCCCGAGTATCAGAATAAGCAGAAGGAATTGAACGAAATATCCGTTCAATGGCAAGAAGAGATTGAAAAGATGTATGCCGAAATTGACCGGATGTACAAGGATTTTCAGGCTGAACAAATTCTCCTTACCGATGATATGAAGCGCAAGCGTGAAGATCAGATTATTGAAAAAGAGAAGGAAGCCAAGGAAAAGCAAAAGCAGCGTTTCGGTTTTCAAGGCGACCTTTTTCAAAAGAGACAAGAGTTTACCAAGCCTATACAAGACAAGGTTTACACGGCCATTAAAGAAGTTGCAGATGCGCGGGGATATGCCGTAATTTTTGACAAAGCCGGAACATTAACAATGCTTTACACCTCAGCTAAATATGACCTGAGTGAAGACATACTTGACGAGTTGGGTTACTCTGTCAAGTCAGATAAATAAATTTCTAATATTGCGCCCGTAAAAAACGAAAAATGAAAAAGATACTA
>DMRV01000443.1 GCA_003456455.1 Flavobacteriales bacterium | reverse complement strand
ACGGCAAACGATACGGTAACTGCCCTTTGCGCTGGTACTTACACCGTAGTTGTTACGGACGTAAATGGTTGTGCCGATTCTACGGATGTCACTATTAATGAACCAGATTCAATTGCTATTACCATTACGCCAACGAGTGTAACATGTAATGGAGACTGCGATGGAAGTGCTATTGCTGTGGTAACGGGAGGAAATGCTCCTTACTCATATCAATGGAACGACCCGAACTCAACTGCAAATGATACGGTTGTTGATCTTTGCGCTGGTATCTACGGATTGGTTGTAACGGACTCTTTAGGATGCACGGCCACTTCATCAACTGTAATTTCTGAACCGCTTGTGCTTACGCTGCTAGATTCTGCTGTGAATATTACCTGTGGCGGAACGTGTGATGGTATTGCAGGAGTGCTTCCACTAGGAGGAACAGCTCCGTACGATTATTCATGGGATGACCCGAATAATTCGGCAACTCCGTTTATTACAAGTCTTTGCGCTGGAACGTATCAGGTAATTGTAACAGATGCAAATGGGTGTTCTGATTCAACAACTGTTACCATTATAGAACCGCCAGTTCTTGATGCTCAGGTTGATATAACTAATCCATCTTGTGGGGGTGTTTGCGATGGCGAAATAACGCTTTCACCTATTGGAGGAACTCCTGGTTACACGGTTCTGTGGTTGCCTAATCTGGAAAGCGATACAGCTCTCATTGCTCTGTGTGCTGGTCAGTACATCGCTATTCTAGCAGATGCAGCAGGTTGTACGGACACTACTATCGTTAACCTTACCGAGCCACCAATTCTTACGGCTGATATTACTTCGGTTTCCCAAGTACTATGTGCAGCTTCGTGTTCTGCTGAGGCTACGGTTACGCCTAACGGAGGAACACCGCCATTCACTTATGACTGGACCACATCTCCAGCACAAACAGATAGTACAGCAACAGGTCTTTGTGTAGGAATTTGGTCTGTGACTGTAACTGATGACATTGGCTGTACGGCTAACGCATCTGTAGCAATTACCGATTCAGCAGCGCTTACCGCATCCGTGCCAATTTTCACTTCTGTTACGTGTAATGGAGAAGATGACGGTACAGCAACCGCTTTTGCAAATGGAGGAGTTGCTCCTTATACGTATGCTTGGGATGATGCTAACTTCCAAAACACTCAGACTGCAACTGGTCTTGCACCAGGAACATACACTGTAACCGTTACAGATTCGCAGTCTCCTGCTTGTGTAACTCAAGCTTCGGTCACGATTATCGAACCAATCGAATTAACGCTTACAGCTACTGCAACGGACGTTACTTGCGGTACTGACTGTGATGGTGTTGGAACTGCCGTTCCGTTAGGAGGAACGCCTCCATACGTAATCACTTGGAATGACCCTACTGGGCAAGGAACTGATCTATGTGTTGGAACATGGACTGCAACAGTTACGGACGCAAATGGATGTACTGCTTTGGCGAGTGCCACAGTTGGAGGTCCAACCGCGATCGTTTCTAACGCTACTTCTGTTGCTTCTACTTGTAGCAATCTTCCAGATGGATCCATTGACCTTACTGTGGTGGGGGGAGTTCCAGGATATACTTACGCATGGACACCGGGTGGTTCTTCAGATGAAGACTTGACTAACGTTGAGTTTGGCGTATACACAGTGGTTATTACAGATGCAACAGGTTGTACTATTACTTCGACTTACAGCATTGGAACACTTGTTCAAATTGATGCCGATGCAGGAGTAGACGATACGGTTTGTGTGGCGGACCCAATAATACTGGATGGTACAGGTGGTGGAGATTACCTCTGGAGCCCTTCTGCAACATTAAGCGACTCCGCTGTTGCCGACCCTATTGCCAACCCAATGGATACAACTACATACTATCTAACAGTAACTATTGGCAATTGTGTAGATGTGGATTCAGTTACCATTTACACCTATGAAATTCCTCCAGTGGATGCGGGCGATAGTCTCCAAATTCCAACGGGTGCTTCTATTGGTTTGAATTCTAGTGGAGTTCAGACTGGGTGGCAATATAGCTGGGAGCCAGCTGAGTTTTTGGATAATTCAGGCATTACCAATCCGCTAGCAAGTCCGGAGGAATCAACCACATTCTACGTAACCGTGGTAGATGATAACGGATGTACCAATTCCGATTCAGTTTATGTTGAAGTTCTTCCGGGAATAACGTTCCCAGATGGAATTTCGCCTAACGGGGATGGTATAAACGACACTTGGATTATCGACAACATTGATTTGTTTGATGATGCCATGGTGGAGGTTTACAATCGGTGGGGTCAGATGCTATTCCAGTCTGCGCCTGGCTACCCAGTACCATGGGATGGTCGTTTTAATGGCAAAGACCTACCCGTTGGCACGTATTACTATGTGATTTACTCAGACAACTTTGAAGATCCGTTTACTGGACCAATCACTATAATCAGATAATGATGAAGAGATTTCTATATATATCAGTCCTTTTTATCGCGTTTTCTCTTTCCTCTTATGGACAGCAGGTTCCGCAGTACAGTCAGTATATGCTAAATGATTATATACTGAACCCAGCCACTACTGGACAGCATGACTATTGGGAAGTAAAGTCCAATAATCGGCTTAACTGGGTAGGTATCACAGATGCCCCAAGAACTTTCATTCTCTCTGCCCACGGGCCTTTTAAAAAGCAAAATATGGGAATGGGAGGCTCCGTTTTTGCTGATATTACTGGACCTACAAGCCGTGTTGGTTTCTATTTGTCTTACGCGTATCACCTTAAACTCTCCAAGTCGTTAAAGTTGGGAATGGGGTTGAGTTTTGGTCTTCTTCAGTATAGAATTGACGGAACCAAAGTAACGTTACGAGAGAATGGTGATCCAATATTTCCAAATCAGATGATGACGGTTTACACGGCCGATGCAACGTTTGGATTGAATTTGAAACACAAGAATTTCAATGTTGGGATTTCGTTGCCACAGCTAATCGGAAATGACCTCAAATTCTTGGAAAACCAAGAAGACACGGACAGTAAATTGGCACGGCACTATATGTTAATGGGAGGCTACACCTTCCATGTTGGCGATTTCGGAATTATGCCAAACGTATTACTCAAGTATGTTTTTCCAGCACCACCACAATTCGATGCTGGAGTTAAATTTGATTGGAGAGACCAGATATGGCTTGGAGCTTCTTATCGTCATGAAGATGCTGTTTCTTTTATGGGTGGGTTTGCCTATCAGGACTATTTGGTATTCGCTTACAGTTACGATTTGGCAACGTCAAACCTCAGAAACTATTCCACAGGAACCCATGAAGTGATGGTTGGAGTTCGATTCCGCCCTTGGAAAAAAGTAGCGACTGAAAATCCGGATGCAGCCTCAGAAGGAGCCGAAGAATAAGGTTTGTCTCTATACTGAATCGTTACTATTAGTCGGGTGGCTCATTAGTTTAAAAGTATGTGATTTAGTACCTTTGCGCGCTCTAAATGGGCGCTACTCCTGATAACATTTATACTACGTTTGATAAACTTCTTCAAAGAGAAGACAAGCAAGGTATGCTTAAACAGAAAGGATTGGTTGTTTGGATGACCGGTTTGTCTGGTTCTGGGAAAACAACAATTGCCGTTGCTTTGGAGAAAATGCTCGCGTCAAGTGGCGTGCTTACACAGGTGTTAGACGGTGATAATATCCGTTCAGGGATAAACAATAATCTTGGTTTTACGGAGGAAGATCGCAAAGAGAATATTCGAAGAATTTCTGAAGTCTCTAAGCTGTTTGTCAATTGCGGAATTGTAACCATTAACTGCTTTGTGAGTCCTACCAAAGATATCCGTCAGCAGGCTAAAAACATTTTGGGTACAAATATGGTTGAAGTGTTCGTGAACACACCGTTTGAAGAGTGCGAAAAACGCGATGTAAAAGGTTTGTACGCCAAAGCTCGAGCTGGAGAAATAAAAAACTTTACAGGTTTGGATGCACCATTTGAAGCGCCCGAAAATCCTTTTGTGGAGATTATAACCGTTGGCCATTCGGTTGATGAATGTGCCAAGCAGATTTACGATGCGGTTTTACCGCTTATTAGAAAATAATTGATGGAATCATCTTACAAGTTGACGCATTTAAGAGAACTGGAGTCTGAATCCATGTTCGTATTGAGGGAAGTTGCTGCCCAGTTTGAAAATCCTGTTCTCTTGTTTTCAGGAGGCAAAGACTCTATTGTGGTAGCCCATTTAGCGCGAAAGGCATTTTGGCCAGCTAAAATCCCTTTTCCATTAATGCACATAGATACTGGTCACAATTTTCCTGAAACAATTGAGTTTCGGGATAAATTTATGGACAAGATTGGAGCACGATTAATTGTTGCTTCAGTTCAGGACAGCATTGACCAAGGAAAGATAGTCGAGGAGAAGGGTTTTAATGCCAGCAGAAACGCACTTCAAATTACTCCATTACTTGATGCCATTGAAGAGCATAAGTTTGACTGTGCTTTGGGTGGTGCAAGACGGGATGAAGAAAAGGCGAGGGCTAAAGAACGTTTCTTCTCTCACCGAGACGACTTTGGACAATGGGACCCAAAAAATCAGCGGCCTGAATTGTGGAACCTATTCAACGGAAAGAAAAATATGGGTGAGCATTTTCGTGTTTTCCCAATTAGTAATTGGACGGAAATGGACATCTGGCAGTATATTTTGCTAGAAGAGATTGAAATTCCAAATTTATATTTCAGTCATATGCGAGAATGTTTTGAGCGGGATGGAGTCATTTTAGGAAAAACAGACTTTATCGAAACAAGGGATACTGAGGAAGTTAAGCCAATGCAAGTTCGGTTTAGAACAATCGGAGACGCCACTTGCACCGGAGCGGTACTTTCTGAAGCCTCTACGTTGGAAGACATTATTGATGAAGTTGCTTCCACTCGTGTAACGGAGAGAGGCGGTCGTTCTGACGATAAGCGTTCTGAGGCAGCAATGGAAGATAGAAAGAAGCAAGGATACTTCTGAAAAACCAGTCAGTTAATTAATAGAATTTAGGAGATTAGTTATGGAAGAAGTGGTAGAAAAATACGACAGTACAGGATATTTAGACATGGAGCTTTTGCGCTTCACAACCGCTGGTAGTGTGGATGATGGGAAAAGCACGCTTATTGGACGTCTATTGTATGACAGTAAATCCATCTTCGCAGATCAGATGGAAGCGATTGAGGCTGTTAGTAAACGCAAGGGTGAAGAGCATGTGAATCTCGCCTTGCTAACTGACGGTTTACGCGCTGAGCGTGAGCAAGGAATTACAATTGATGTGGCTTACAGATACTTCGCAACGCCAAAACGTAAATTCATTATTGCAGATACTCCAGGACACATTCAGTACACCCGAAACATGGTTACTGGGGCATCAACCGCAAATATGGCCATCATTCTTGTTGATGCTCGGCATGGTGTGATTGAGCAAACCAAGCGACATGCTTATATCGCGTCCCTACTACAAATCCCACACGTTGTGGTTTGTGTAAATAAAATGGATTTAGAGGACTTTGGCGAGAACGCTTTTGAGAAAGTTCGTAAAGATTTCGAAGACTTTTCTGCCAAGTTGGCGATTAAAGATGTCCGTTTTGTGCCTATAAGCGCACTCTTGGGGGATAACGTGGTTAATCGCTCTACGAATATGCCATGGTATGAAGGTCCAACCTTGATGCATATTTTGGAGAATGTACATATTGGTAGCGACCAAAACCACATCGATGCACGGTTTCCAGTGCAATATGTTGTGCGGCCAATGACTACAGAATACCACGATTATCGCGGTTATGCAGGTAGAGTTGCTGGTGGTATTTTCAGAAAGGGCGAAGAAGTTGCAGTTTTACCTTCAGGATTCACTTCTAAAATCAAGTCAATCGATTCGATGAGCGGACCTGTGGAAAAGGCATTTCCGCCAATGAGTGTTACCTTGACGTTGGAAGACGACATTGACGTGAGCAGAGGAGACATGATTGTGAAGGTTGGAAATCAGCCTGAATCAAAACAAGAATTTGATGTGATGGTATGCTGGATGGGTGACAAGCCAATGCAGGTTGGCGGAAAATATGCACTAAAGCATACCTCACGCGATGCGCGCTGCGTTATTAAGGATGTTAGGTACAAGATGAACATTAATACACTTCAAAAGATTGAAGACGACAACAATATTGCGCTTAACGACATCGCTCGAATTACGGTAAGAACAACGGTTCCAATATTCCTCGATGGCTATCGAAAAAATCGTAATACAGGGTCTCTTATTCTGATTGATGAGGCAACTAATAATACGGTTGGTGCAGGAATGATTGTTTAGCCCGTAAATTCGGGAAAGAAACGTATGAACTCAACTTCAGGCATATTGATAATTGGCGATGTAATGCTGGATCAATATGTGTCTGGTAGTGTGAGTCGAATTAGCCCAGAAGCACCAGTTCCCGTAGTTAAGGTTGAGAAAGAATGGAGCACTCTCGGTGGGGCTGCCAATGTTGCTGCCAACGTTGCCTCTTTGGGCGGCCAAGCGGTTCTTGTTGGTTTGGTTGGAGATGATGCAAGCAGTGCCTCAATCCACGAAAAATGTGCCGGGCAAGGCATCGAGTATCATCTTGTGAAATCAGCTCAACCCACTATTACCAAGACAAGAATTGTTTCTGGTCAGCAGATTGTACGGGTTGATAGGGAAGAAGAACTAGTTTGGAGTCCTGATGCAAAGGCCCAGTTGGAATCAAGCCTAAATAGTCTGGTTAAAGCCTGCGATATCATTCTGCTTTCAGATTATGCGAAAGGAACACTTTCAGATGAGGTTTTGAAGTTGATTTTCAACGCTGCCAAGGATAATGGCAAACGAGTTCTTGTTGATCCAAAGCGGGAGGATTGGTCAGCTTACAAAGGAGCATTCCTAGTTACGCCAAACTTGTTGGAGCTTGGAATGACTCAAGATGGGAGGGGTATTTCTAATGACGACAATCAGGTGGTGAACGCTTGTAATTCGCTTAGAACCAAGTTTGAAATTCAAAATATAGTAGCAACGCGCTCTAGCTATGGAATGACCGTGGTTGCAGAAAAAGGCGTCTTGAATATTCCAACGCGTGCGCTAGAAGTGTTTGATGTAAGTGGAGCTGGAGACACAGTTTTAGCTGCGTTCGGTGTAAGCTTGGCCCAGGGAAAAACGGTTTCCGAAAGCGCTTTTGTGGCTAATGCCGCTGCCGGAGTTGTGGTTAGCAAACGCGGAACAGCGGTGGTGCATCAAACAGAACTTGAAAAGTTCATTAAAAGCAATGCTAAATCGATTTCTAAGAATGAACTAGGGGATTTCAAAAATTCAGTTTTTGGTAAAAAAATTGTGTTCACCAACGGTTGTTTTGATGTTCTTCACCAAGGTCATAGAAAGTTATTGAAAGAGGCCAAAGCGTTAGGTGATATTCTGGTGGTTGGGCTAAATTCAGACACTTCTATTTCGCGACTGAAAGGAGCAGAAAGACCAATTAATAGTGTAGCACAGCGCATTGATGTTTTGAGTGCCCTGCCAGACGTTGACGCTGTTGTTGTGTTTGAAGAAGATACACCACTTGAGTTGCTCCAAGAGTTAAAACCAAACGTTTTGGTAAAAGGTGGTGATTATCAACTCAAGGAAGTTGTTGGAAAAGACGAGGTAGATGAGGTTGTGATTATTCCACTCGTGGAAGGGGTTTCAACCACCAATTTGCTTACTCCGTGATGCTTACAGATTCCAGGATCTATGTTGCTGGTAATAACGGCATGGTAGGTTCGGCAATCATGCGTCTGCTTCAAAAGAAGGGCTTTGCGAACATTATTTGCCGCAGTTCGTCCGAGTTGGATCTTCGGAATCAAGCAAAAGTCAACACATTCTTTCAAAAAGAGAAACCTGAGTTTGTTTTTCTGGCGGCAGCAAAAGTGGGTGGCATTTTGGCAAACGATACGTACAAAGCTGAATTTCTATACGACAACCTGATGATTGAGGCTAATGTGATTCATGCGGCCTATCAGAATCAGGTTGAAAAGCTACTTTTTTTAGGATCGTCTTGTATCTACCCGAAATATGCTGACCAACCAATTTCTGAAACCGCTTTACTCACCGGTACTTTAGAGCCAACAAACGAACCTTATGCACTCGCCAAGATTGCAGGATTAAAACTTTGCGAAACGTATCGAAATCAATATGGATGTAATTTTATCAGCGCGATGCCAACCAACTTGTATGGAGTTGGTGATAATTACAATCTACAAAATTCACATGTGTTGCCAGCTCTTATTCGCAAATTTCATGCTGCAAAAGAAAACTCACTGGCTGAAGTTGAGCTGTGGGGAACGGGTGCTCCAAGGCGCGAGTTTTTGTATGTAGATGATTTGGCTGAAGCGTGCTTCTTTTTGATGGAGAGTTACAATGGCTCAGGCCCAATTAATGTAGGTACAGGAGTTGATCTTTCCATATCAGAATTGGCAGAGATTGTTAAACAAATAGTGGGATTTGAAGGTGAGATAACTTGGAACACCCAAATGCCAGATGGAACACCAAGAAAACTGTTGGATGTGAGTAAATTGGCTGGTATGGGATGGAAACCGACAACTCAGCTAAAAGAAGGGATTGAAAAGTCCTACGTAAACTTCTTAAACAGGATAAACCAGTTAGATGACTAAGAAAGTTGCTTTGATAACTGGTGTAACCGGCCAAGATGGTGCTTATCTATCGGAGCTTCTTCTTGAAAAAGGATATGAAGTACACGGCATAAAGAGGCGGAGTTCGCTTTTTAATACTGATAGAGTAGATCACTTATATCAAGACCCGCATGAGGAAGATATTCGGTTTAAGCTCCATTATGGAGATTTAACAGATTCAAATTGCATTACACGAATTATTCAAGAAGTGCAGCCAGATGAGATTTACAATTTGGGTGCAATGAGTCACGTCCAGGTTAGTTTCGAAATTCCAGAGTACACGGCCGATGTTGATGGAATTGGAGCGCTTCGAATACTGGAAGCCGTAAGGTTACTTGGGCTAAAAGAGAAGACCAAAGTTTATCAGGCTTCCACATCAGAATTATTTGGCAGAACCAAGGAGTTTCCTCAAAATGAGAACACCCCTTTTCATCCAAGATCTCCTTATGGTGTTGCAAAACTCTATGCTTATTGGATAGCGGTTAACTACCGCGAAGCACACGGAATCTTTGCTTGCAACGGAATTTTGTACAACCATGAATCTCCTTTACGAGGCGAGACTTTTGTAACAAGAAAGATAACACGAGCTGTAGCAAACATCGTTTCAGGTAAACAGGAGGTGCTTTATCTTGGAAACTTGGAGGCCAAACGAGACTGGGGTCATGCAAAAGACTTTGTAAAAGCCATGTGGCTTATGCTTCAAAAAGACGAGCCAGAAGATTTTGTAATCGCAACCGGAGTGTCTACAACGGTGCGGGAGTTTGCTAGAATAGCGTTTGAAGAAGCAGGGATTGTTCTGAAGTTCAGAGGAGTTGCTGAAAACGAAGTTGGAGTGATATCTGAACTCAAGAAAGACCACAAGGGTTTGCGGGTTGGACAAGAAGTTATTAGAGTCGACCCAAGTTATTTCAGGCCAGCGGAAGTAGATTCGTTGGTTGGTGATGCAAGCAAAGCGAAAGAAAAGTTAGGTTGGGAGCCAACGGTTTCCTTTCGGGAATTAATACAAGACATGTTAAGAATAGAATTGGGCGAATGTTGAAGCTTCATCTGCTGATTCAGTTTGACAGGGAAGGCTATTGCAAAAGCATGAAACCGCGATATAAATAGTCCCTTTGATTTCAGACGTAAAGAAAAAACTTCTAAAGCTGGTTACTCAGTTCCGCACTTTGGCTTTTAAAGGGCTGAACATCATACTCGTTTTTATAGTTGCTAAAGTTTATGTGAGTAATATCGGAGCAGAAGACTATGGCAGATACATTTTGCTTCATGGTTATTTACTGACGATAAGTACTCTAATAGCCACCGGACATGGATTATATGTTTTCAGGAGTCTGGTGGAAACAAAGCGCTTGAGGATTACCTCAGTGTTGGAAGGTGCGATTTTCGTGTTGATAAGCTACTTTGGTTTGCTTCTATTGTGGCTCGTAATTGCTCCATTTGTTCAATTCGAAGAGGGTAATAAAACAATTGTTGCAGTATCATTTTTTGGCTATGCTTTTACAGCTTTCAATGTTGAGGTTTTGAGGCTCTGGGTAAGAGGAGATGGATACATGTTGTTTAAGGATACGGTACGGGCACTGATGGTTCTTGTAGTTGTTGTATTTGCCCCGTTTTTTACCCCAGAAAAAGTGTTGCTGGGTAGCAGTTTGGGAAGCGTGTCCGTATCTACACTTTACATTCTCTTGTTGATTAATAAGAACAAGTCTGAAATGGATTTTGAGAAAATCAAATGGAATAAATTACATATAGATGCTTGGCAAGGAGCTACAATAGGACTTGGAAGCGGTCTTCAAATTTTGAAGAGCTGGTTAGAGATTTTCGTTTCCGGAGTGCTATTCTCAGAGGCTATTGTTGGTATGTATTCGTTGTTTCAGAAACTCGCTAAACTTGTGAATTTACCTTTGGTAGCACTCAATGCAGACATCGCAAAGTCGTTAGCTGCATTTACAAAAGGAACACCGCTTAGCAACGCCACACGCACAAGAATAAAATATGCTAGAATATTTGCAAGTCTTTTTGCAGCAGGCGCTCTTTTGATAACACCAGTCTATATACACTTCTATGATTTTGAGTTAAACTGGATATCAGCATTAACATGCTCGGTTTTGATTTTTAGCAATTTGATAAATGTTTATTTCGGCCCAATCGGTTTAGTTTCACAATTAGCACATCTTCGTAAACAGTACATTGTTGCAAACTTGATTGCTATTGTGATTATAGGATTGGCAGCAGTTTTGATTGTGCCCAGCTTAGGGATACTTTCACTAGCAATTACCTCTTTGGTCTCAGCTGTTTTCTGGAACGTGATGCTTCAATACGCTGTGTATCGACACTATAATTATCGGTTTTGATACCTCTCAAGCGTGTAAGTTATACCTTTGTTGGTCTACCGATAATCAATGAAATCAACAATATCGTTTATGATGTATGATAGTAGAAGCGGTTCTACTATGACATCATCTCTTCTCGAAAGATATGAGCATGTTTTCGTAGCCAATGAATCGGCTTTTATAAGTCGGTTGTTGAGTTTGAAAGAGATTAAGTTGGATCGAGTTGTAGATTTTCTATTTGAAGAAGCTCAGTTTTCGGATTTGCTTTTAACTAGAGAAGAGGTAGAGGAAATTGCTATGAAGTGCGAGAATGATTGCAAGTCATTTTCAGAGGAAATTCTACTCACACATTTTTTGAAAAGATACTCTTGGTTTGAGGACAACGAAAACCAGGTAATTATTGTAAAACACCCTCCCACCAATCATCTTGAGAAGGTTGAGGAATTGTGGCCTAACGCCAGAGCGCTGGTAATTGTTAGGGATGGAAGAGATGTTGCTTATTCGAAAGGAAAGAGCATTAATTTGACTGGAAAAAAGTTCTCTAATTCCGTTATCCAGGCTGCTCTTAACTGGAAGTATAAATACCGAAGGTTTAGTTTGGCCAACTGGGCATCTACAGTAGTAAGGTATGAAGATATTATCTCTGACTCTGCTGGAATTAAAGATGCAGTTATTTCATTAGGTGTTTCAGCAACAATCTCAGAACGGGAGGATAAAATATTTCAAGTGCCTAAAAGCCAGGGAGGTTTTCATCAAAATGTTGGAAAGCGAATTCTTCATGCAAATTCTAATAAGTTTGAGTCAAACGGGTACATCAACTTTGTGTATTCTATGCTTTGTAAACCAGACCTTCAGAGGTACGGCTACGGAGGGTTTTTCAAAGGATCGGAGGTAAAGGTTGGTTTGCTGTTGCAGTTCTTTGCAGAATTACTTGTGCTTTTCTTTAATTCTGTGCGCAAGATGCTGTACTACCTCCTAAATGATAGACATCGGTTTTTAATGAGATTGGATAAAATTTCAACAAGGTTCAGTGATTAATGGTCGTACTAGAGGAATACTGTGTGTTGTTTATTGAGGTACCTAGAACAGGTTCTGAAGCTATACGTCAAGAATTGATGAACAACTATGGGGGAGTTTCTCAAGGGTCTAAGCATTCAATTCACATTCCAGTCAAGTACAGAGACTTTAAGGTTTTTTATGGACAGAGTAACCCTGTTGATAGAGCATTTAGCAAGTATAAAAAATACAGTGTTAGATCAGCAAAATACTTCTTGCATGAAGGTAAGTGGTGG
>DMRV01000033.1 GCA_003456455.1 Flavobacteriales bacterium | reverse complement strand
GGTGATGCCATCGCTATTAGACACATGATGTTCTTGTCGCACTCATACGATCACCGTATTGTTGATGGCGCTTTGGGCGGGTCTTTTGTGAGAAAAGTGGCCGACTTCCTAGAAAATTGGGACATCAATAGAACCATTTAGGATTATTTGCGTATCGGGTTGAATCTGAATGAGAATTCGGAAATAACACGAACCTGTATGACCAGAGGTCAGCAAACTGATATGTACCAAATGAGTCGACCGTTACTCCTAGTAATTGCCATGCTTTTTCTGAGCCATTCTGCCAGTTTTGCACAGCGACAAGTAAATAAGGAGGCGCATTTTAAGCGTATTTATCCAGTAGCTAATGAGCAATTAGAAGCTGGCAAAGCACAAAGAGCTGTCAAGAATTTCTCGGACCTGTTAGCTATTGATAGCACAAACGCGCTCATTAATTATAAAGTTGGGAGAAGTTACTTGCTTTTGAATGGTGAGAAAAACAAGGCTGTGCCCTATCTAGAAAAAGCAGTCGCCAATGCAAGCGCTAAAGCCAAGGATAATTACAAAGGAAAAGAGGCACCGCTTGACGCGCTATTCTACTTAGGAAGAGCGTATCATCTTGACTTTCAGTTCGATAATGCTATAGCAGCGTATCGTAAATACATGAAAGATGAGAAAATCACGGACAAAGAGCGTATTGCAGAGATTGAGTGGATGATTCAGTGCTGTTTGAATGGAAAGATGATTGTCGATTCTCCAATCAGCGCAACAACAGAGAATTTGGGTGAAAATATTAATTCCGTTTATGACGAGTATTCTGCTGTAGTCGATGCTACGGAATCAATGCTCATTTTTACCTCACGAAGACCAACCAGTACGGGCGGTTTGCTGGACCTTGATGATAAATATTTTGAGGACATTTTTGTTTCTCAAAAACAAGAAGACGGGTCTTGGGGTAAACCAGCTAGTATTGGCTTAAAAATAAATACTGAAGGACACGAAGCCACAATTGGTCTTTCTGCAGATGGGCAAGAGTTGTATATCTACCGAGATGATTTTGGTGATGGTAATATCTACGTGTGCGATTTCAAAGGAAGCAATTGGAGTGAACCTCGATTGTTGAATGATAATGTCAACTCGCCATTTAGAGAAACTCATGCTTCTGTTTCTGCAGATGGTCAAACACTCTATTACACTTCGGATAAAGCTGGAGAAGGTGGAATGGACATTTTCAGAAGCAAGCGGTTGCCAACGGGGGAATGGGCTGTTTCTGAGAATTTAGGAGAAGTAGTAAACACCAAGTACGATGAAGAGGCTCCTTTCATTCATCCAGATGGGAAAACGCTTTTCTTCAGTTCAAAAGGACATAGCAGCATGGGCGGTTACGACATTTTCTTCTCAATAGAAGAGAATGGAAAATGGTCAACACCAATGAATGTTGGATTTCCAATGAATACAGCTGATGATGAATATTTCTTTGTAATGTCGGCAGACGGAAAGCGCGCTTACTATTCTTCGTCAAATGGTGGAGGATTGGGTGGAAAGGATATTTTTCTCGTTCGCCTTGATACTGACCGAGATGTTCCGCTTACAGTATACAAGGGAGAGATTGTTCCAAATGCAGAAGGAAAACGCCCTGAAGGTGTAACTGTTAGGATAACGGACAATGAGACAGGAGAACTCTTTGGAATTTATCGGCCTCAATCAGACAACGGAAAATTCGTTCTAATTCTTCATCCTGGAGGTAATTATAATATCGCTTACGAAGCTGATGGTTATCTTTTCAAATCGGAAAAACTATTCGTTCCGGAGAATACGGCTTACTTCGAAATTAACCGTGCTATTCAACTTAAGCCAATCGATTTAAACAAGTAGGCTTGGTTGTGCTTTGAGTCTTGCTTATTGTTTCGAGAGAAGTTTCTAATTATTTTAACTTTGACGCAACTGTGGAATTTGAGTTTAAAATGCATCCACTACACAGATTGTTAGTACAGCAATTCTAGGGAAAAGGGAAATGAAATATATTTTATCGTTGGTATTGCCGTTGCTGGTGGCTGGATATGCCTTTGCGCAGCCCTATGGCGACTCAAAATTCAAGCAGAAATTCAACAAGGCTGATGCCTTAGTTTTTAATGGCTCCCATATGGAAGCGTTGCCTCTATTGGAGGAAATGTACAAGTTTGATACCGCCAATGCCAATCTAAATTACCTGCTCGGAGTTTCTTATATGCTTGGTAAGAAAGACTACCCGCTTGCAATTAAGAGACTTGAAAGCTCTACTAAAGATGTTTCTCTAGAATACAATGAAGCGAACTGGAAAGAGCGGAAAGCACCAGGAATAGCATATTACTATTTGGGTAAAGCGTACCACTTCAAGAATCAATTTTCTCTAGCGGTTACCAATTATTACAACTACAGGTCATTTATCGAAATGGACGATGTTGTAACTTACAATCAGGTTCGGCAACAAATTCAGTATGCCGAGAACGCTATGGAACTCACAAAGAATCCTGTTGGTGTCAAGGCTACCAATTTGGGCTCGGGTATTAATACCAAATACCCAGACTACTGTCCGGTTGTTTCCGCGGATGGAAAAGTGTTGATTTTTACTTCTCGGAGAGAAGGAGGATTTAACGATGCCAAAGACCAGGATGGGAATTATTATGAAGATATATACATCTGTAACCGACAGTCAAATGGGAGTTGGGGCAAGCCAAAAAGTATTGGAACTACCATTAACACAGCGGGACATGAGGCTGCAATAGGCCTATCTCCAAACGGTCAGTTGCTCTTTATTTATAAAGATGACAACGGAGACGGAAATATATACTTCAGTGAAAAAAAGGGCGATGGATGGAGTAGCCCACAGCTTATGGGGTCTGATATAAACACACCATCTTGGGAAACACATGCTAGTGTTAATGCTACAGAAGATTTTTTGGTGTTCGTTTCAAATAGAAGCGAGAGTGGTTTTGGTGGTCGCGATTTGTGGTATTGTAAACGTTTGCCAAATGGCGAATGGGGTCTTGCACAAAATATGGGAAGCGTAATCAATTCGCAGTATGAAGAAGACTCTCCATTTATTTCTGCTGATGGAAAAACGCTCATATTCAGTTCTCAGGGACACACTTCTATGGGAGGATTCGATATTTTTCGTTCGGAATTTGTGGAAGGAGCTTGGACTGTACCAGAAAACATTGGATATCCTATAAGTTCATCTGAAGACGATGTTTTCTTTGTTCTTACGCCTGATGGTAGACATGCATACTATAGTTCTAGAAAGGATGGTGGTTTTGGTGATACAGATATTTACAAGCTACGCTTACAGGTTACGGAAAATTCAGGTTCGGCCGTTGCTCGTGGCCTGATGAAAGTTCCGGCAATGGACTACGCAGATATCAGCGCTAAAATTGTGGTTACGGATGAAGGCGGAGCAGAGGTAGGAACTTATCTTCCAAACAAGAATAGTGGCTACTACGTTCTCGTACTTTCTTCTGGCGAGACCTATGATATATCTTATCAAGCCGATGGTTACGAAACCGTTGTTGCTAAACTAGCAGTGGTAGACAGCGATGTGTATGCGGACTATGATGGCGTACTTGAATTGGAAGAGGTTGTGTTCGGAGAGAACATTTTAGCTCTTCAAAAAGAAACAGAACGGTTAGAGAGAGAGAAGGAAGCTGCCATTGCCAAAGCGGCTGAAGATAAATTATTAGCCTCTGAGGCTGCCGCCAAGGCATTGGAAGAAGCAAAGGAGCTAGCAGTTAATCAAGAAAAGGAAGCCGAATTAAGAAAAGCAGAAGGTTTGGCACAAGCCGAAACAGAAAATGCAGCTGAGGATTTGGCTGAGGAACAGGAAAACGCGCGTTTAGCAGAATTAGAGAGGAAAAAGGCCGAGGCAAAAGCTAGGTTTAAAGCGCAAGAGGTTTTGGCTAATCAGAAAAAAGAACAGGAATTAGCGGCTGAGCAAAAGGCACAGGAAGAAGCAAAAATCAGCGCAGCTGAGGAAGAAAAGCTTGCCACTGAAATGCTAGCAAGGGAGCAAAAACAAGCTGCAGAACTTGCTGCTGCGCAACTAGCAACTGAAGCCAAAGAGAAAGCCGAACAAGAAGCAGCAGAGATACTTGCATCAGAACTAGCAGCTAAACAAAAAGCAGAGGAAAAAGTGAAGGCGGCTGCTGAAGAAAAGCTTGCTACTGAAATGCTAGCAAAGGAGCAGGAACAAGTTGCAGAACTTGCAGCTGAGCAGCAAGCCACTGAAGCCAAGGAAAAAGCTGAACAGGAAGCAGCGGATGTACTTGCATCAGAACTAGCAGCTAAACAAAAAGCAGAGGAAGCGGCTCGTTTGGCGGAAGAACAGGCAAATAACTTAGAGCAGGAGTTGGCAGCGAAGAAAGCGGACGAAGCCGCGAAACAAGCGAAGCTGTTGGAATCACAAAAAGCTGCGGAAGAAGCGTCTTCGGAAAAACAAGTAGCCCAAGAATTAGCGGATAAGGATGAAGAGGAAAAAAGAGAAGAGTACGTTGCTGCAGCGGAGCAACGTAGACTAGCTTTTCAAAAGCGCATACAGGATTTAAAGGCGCAGAAGGAATCACATTCTGATGAAAATGTAGCTATTGCAGAAGTTAAGGAGGTGGCTCTTGAAAATACCGAAGTAAATACAAAACAAGCAGATAGATTTGATGTCGATGCAATCAAAGCTAAGCGACAAGCAATGCTCAAACGAATCGAAGAGCTAAAAAATCAGCGAGCCGATGTAGAGGTAAAAAAGGTGCAGAATGAAAAGGTTGTTCGTGTTACTTCTGAAAATCTAGACGTGGCAATAGCAGAGAAAGAGGGTTTAGACTCTGAAGTAGAGGCGAAGAAAATTCAATTAGCTAAACTTCAGAGGGAACTTCAGGTTGTCATGGAAAAAGTAGAAGGTGCCGAAGTTAAGGTAGTTGAAGCTGAAGCTGATAAAGCAGCAGTAGAGGCAGCGATGCGCGCAGATGAGGCAGAGGCTAAGCGTTTAGCAGAGCAAGAGGCCAGAAAGGTAGCGGAGGCGTTGGAAGCAGAAAAGCAGCTGAAGGAGTTGGAGCAGCAAGAGCGCTTGCGATTGGAGTCTGAGAGAATTGCTGCGGCACAGTTTAAAAATGAACAACGAGAAGAGGCTGAGCGCACGGAGCGTGAGCTTGTTCAAATAGAAGCCATTGCTGAGCAGCAGTTACAAGTGAAAAAAGCGATGGAGGTCGAAGAACGAAAAAAGGCTATGATTGAAGCCGCAGAAAAGTCCGCATTTACAGACGAAGAGAGACTGTCTAATGCGACTACTTTAGAGCAGTTGCGCGAGATTAACATTAAGCTTATTGCTGATAACCTGGAGTTGAAAAAGCAATTAATCCAGCTTAATGATAAATTCGATCAGATCTTAGCGAGGATGGACTATCAACCTGACTCAGAGAAGGTTGAAATTCCTGCAAGTTCAACTATGAGAAATTTACAACATGGTAAACGACTTATTCTCAGGAATATTTACTTCGATTATAACCTAGCTAGCCTACGTCCTAAGTCAAAGTATGAACTGAACAAATTATTTAATTTCATGAAAGAGAACTCTGATGTGGAAATTGTAGTCTCTGGCCACACCGATTCTAGAGGAGATGATGACTACAACTTGCGTTTGTCAAAGAATCGAGCTCAGTCCGTTGTTGATTATTTAGTCAGAAATGGTATTAGTTCATCTCGGCTAAGTGCTCAAGGTTATGGTGAAACTCGCCCTATAGCTCGAAATGAAAATGCAGACCTCACAGATAACCCTGTTGGACGGCAGTTAAACAGGAGAATCGAAATAAGTATGTCTCAAGTTGGGGAAAAGGGTATTGAAGTAGAGCAGGTTGAAATACCCAATGAAGCACGAATTAAATAGCTCTAGGTACTTACGCGATTCTCGCATTTTTCAGTTATTATTACCCATTCGTAAGTTGAAAAAATATGAGTTTCTTACCTTTCGGAAGAATAAACGCCATGTAATTGGAATACCGATTGAAATGAACAGAATTTTTAGTGGCCTTTTTATCCTCTTTTGTGCTTTCAGTTCATCTTGCGTTCTCGCACAAGAAGGTGTTTCTAATGTTACTCAGGAAGAGGTTGACAAGGAAATTAATGAAACCGTAGAAGAGAAAAAGCAAAGGGAGCTAAAGATTACTAAGCGTAGTGCTTTGGACCATTACTATAATGGAAACTTCCGATCTGCTCTTGATGAGTTTTTAATTCTGCTTGCAAAGGATCCCGAAAACGTTGATTTTAGTTTCTATGTGGGCACTTGTTATTTAGAATCTTACATAGATAAGTCTAAGGCAATTGTTTATTTGGAGTATGCGGTTCAGCAAGATAAATTTCCGAAGGAGGCGATATATCAGCTAGGAAGAGCATATATGTTTGAGCTCCGTTTTGATGAAGCTATAACCACCTTCAACAAATACAAGGATATTCTTAGAGGCGATAACGACCATATCATTTCTGGAGGTAGAATGATTGAGCAGTGCTTTAATGCAAAGCAGCTTATCAAGTATCCGATAGATGCAACTTTTGAGAATTTGGGTTCTTCAGTTAATAGTGCCTATCCAGATTTTAACCCCTTCATTCCCGAGGATGAATCGTTCCTTATTTTTACGTCTAAGCGTCCTGATTGTCTTGGTCTACAAATTGACTTAGATGGGTTTAAAACACCAGATATTTTTAGAGCTAGGGAAAGTGGTGGGGAGTTTAGACAGGCTCGAAATATAGGTTCTGCTGTAAATACTGAGTGGTATGAAGAGGTGGTTGGTATTTCTGCTGATGGTCAGGAGTTGCTAGTGTACATAGATAATTTTGATGGTTATGATGACATTTATGTTTCGCCAAGAAAAGGCCGCTTTTTCGATGATTATTTGGATTTAGGGAGAAATATCAACTCGGATGAAGTTGAAACTACAGCAGGACTTTCCACAGATGGAAACCTTATCTTCTTTTCAAGAGAAGAAGGTAATGGAGCTACAGGAACAGATTTATATATGTCGCGAAGACTCCCAAATGGAAATTGGGGTATTGCACAGAAGCTGCCAGATGTAATCAACACACCGTATAACGAAGCCTTTCCTCATTTGATGGCCGATCAGAAAACATTCTATTTCTCTTCCGAGGGGCACGCAAGCATGGGGGGCTTTGATATTTTTATTACAGAATGGGACGAAATTACCAACACATGGTCAGTTCCGAAAAACGCTGGATATCCAATTAACACTGTTGACGATGATTTTAATGTGTCCTTGTCAACAACAGGTCGTTATGGTTATGTATCTCAATATCGTCAAGATGAAGGGTTTGGAGAGCGTGATATTTATAGAATTACGTTTAATGAAGTCGATCCAATAAGAACGATAGTCCGAGGTTCAATAACGAACATCAAAGATTCGCTTAACCTCGACCCTGATATACATGTGGGGTCGTTTGAAATGACAGTTACTGATATGAATACCGATGAGTTTATTGGAACATATCGGCCAAATATGAAAAGCAGCAATTACGCACAAATATTGCAGCCGGGCGAGTATTGCGTTTATGTCGAAGGGGAGTTGTATTTCGATACTTCAGAAGTGGTTGCTGTGCTGGGGAAAAGCTCATATGTATCTGAAATTATTCAGAATTACACACTTCGTCCAGACCCAGATGCTATTAGAAGAAAACGAACCGGAGAGAAGTACGGTGGACTTATTTATGCTGCATCTGGAAGCGAAGATGGAAAAGCTAAAATTTGGGATTTGCCTTCTGGTCGTCAGGTATTGTCGTTAGATAATAAGGTGGGAGTTTCCGAAGTAGCTTTTTCAGGCAACGGAAAGTACGCGCTTTCGGGTACTCGTACTGGAGAAGTTAATCTGTGGAATATGCCAGATGGTTCGCAGAGTAAAAGTTTAACTGGCCACACAGGTCCGATTACAGAGGCTGTTTTTACGAAAAAAAGCAAGTCAATACTTACAGCTTCAGCCGATTCCACAATACGGCTTTGGAATGTTTCAACCGGAGTTGTGGAAAAAATTTATGTTGGACATCTAGATGGTGTGAATGATATTTCCATATCGCCAGACAATAATTATTTTGTGTCAGCCTCGGGTGACGGGAATGTGTTGATGTGGGAAATTGAAAGTGAAGAATTGGTAGGTATATTCGACCAGCATAAAGGCTCGGTAAATGCTGTTTCTTATTCTCCAAGCGGAAACTATGTGTTATCTGCTGGACAGGATGGAACAGTTAAGAAGTGGGATGCTTCTACAGCAGAGGAGTTACTGGATTTTAAGTTGCACAGCTCACCAGTTAATGCTGTGGCAGTTAGTCCGAATGGTTTGATGGCCGTGTCGGGTAGTGACAATGGTTTTGTTTATGTGTGGGATATCTACACAGGAGATGTTAAGCATGTTTTACTAGGACATGATAAGCCAGTATCATCGGTGTTTATTTCAGCAGATTCTAAGTATATTATTACTGGAAGTGCTGGACGTAATCCAATTATTTGGGATTTGCTTACCGGAGATGAAGTTGTTTCCTTAGTTGGACATCAGGGGGGCATTAATGATGTGGCCTTTACGCCCTATATCAAGTTCCCAGAAAAAGAAGAGAAGTCGGTTAGGGACCTTGCGCAAGTTGAACCTGAAAATCTAGAAGATGACATAGAAAGACTTGAACAAGATTTAGCGGCAATTGAAGAGCAGAAAAGATTGGGATATGACCCCTCGTTGATTGACGTAGATTTGTTTAGTAGCAAAGAGTTTGTGGTTGGTCAGAAAATAATTCTTGAACGAATATATTTTGACTTTGACAAATTCAGTATCAGAGACGAATCTGTAGTTGAATTAAACAAACTTCTAGTTTTCCTGGATAAGAATCCGAATGTGTCTGTTGAGATTTCCGGCCACACAGATTCTAGAGGAGCAGATGATTACAATCAGAAACTATCGCTTAGTAGAGCAAGAAGCGTTGTGGGCTGGCTTAAGAAACGTAAAGTAGCTGGTAAAAGAATGGTACCAAAAGGGTATGGCGAAACAAGACCCATTGCTCCTAATGAAAACCCTGATGGTAGCGATAACCCAGATGGTCGTCAGATGAATCGTAGAATTGAATTAACGATTACGGCTCTCTGAGGGGCTAATATTATACAATAGAAGGTAAATAAGCATGAATAGGCTTACTGAAATAGCTTTTACGATAGTTTGCATATGCTTTATTTGTGTGATATCCGTTCATGCCGGATTTGCACAAACAAGCACGCAGAAAGTAGATACTTTAAATCAGTCCAATATAAAAGGCCCTCTTGAATTTAAGGGATTTGCTGAAGAGTTGACGAAAAAGCTTAAAGGTGCAATTGTCACGTTGTACGAATCTCCCGATGGCGCAAAGGATAATTTAATTGAGGTTCTAAAAACTGTGACATCTGGCAACGGTCAGTTTGAGTTTAAACTTGAGGTGAACAAACATTATGTTCTTTCCGTGGAAAAAGGTGGTTACACAACTAAGAAAGTTGATTTCGACACTGATGTGACCATGGCAAGAGGTCAATTTTCCAAGGTTCCAACATTTAGTTTCAGAGTTGATATGGTTCAAGATTTAGACGGATTGAGCTTTGCTGGTTCCGTAGCTTCTGTGTTCTATCAAATCAAACGAAATGAGTTTGATTACCAACTGGATTACTCTAAGGAGGAAATGGAAGAAGAGGAGCGTTTGCTTCGTGAGGAGGAGGAAAAACGGAAGATGGCTGAGCTGGCAGCTCAGAAGAAATTTGACATGGAGGAATCAGCTAGACTGCTGAGAGAGGATGAAAATGCGTCTGCGCAAGAAATTATTAAAGCCGCCATTACGGTCGGTGATGGTAATAAAGAACAAACAGTTAAAGGCTTTTTAAAGGTGTTCTCTGAGGTAGATACTTTGCGTGATAGAAAGGCTTTGACCATGTACAATCAATTATTGGAAGAGCGCAAGACGAGCAAAGCTTCTGGCAGCGAAATCAACTTTCAGGCAATTTTTAGTGTCGCTAAAAAGCTGGAGGAAGAGGTTGTTGCTAATGCAGAGAAGAAGCAAGCGGAAAGTGTTGGCGAATTACGAAAGGAAAAGGAAGAGGCACAAAGCAAGTTAGATGAGGCAATTGCTATTAAACAACAATCGTTAGAAGTAGAGTCAAGAGAAAAGTTGGCCGCAGCCGTTAAAGCAGAAGAATTGCGGAAAGCGAAAGACGAAAAAGAAGAAAAAGACCAGGTTTACTATGCCATATTTAATTCTGGTGGAGATGCCAATACAGCAATTCAAAATTTGGTTAAGACTTACGAAAAAAGCGACCCTTATAAAGAAGAAAAGGCCAAAGCGCTCTATGCTGAATATGAAAAAACAAGACTTACTGGATCTACGCTTTCTAAGATGGATTTTGGAAAACTTTTTGCAGCNNCAAGCAACAATCCAAAATGGACGCCTTTATGGAGAAAGTTGAAGATAAGAAGCTGGAAGAACAGAAGGAGGTAATTGACAATATTCAAGAAGGACTAAAAACAGCAAAGTCAGATCGAATTAGTCAGGTCGATGTATTTAAAAATGCACTTGCAAAGAACGATCCTTACAAGGAGGAGAAGGCGAATGCGATGTATGATGAATATGTAAAAAAGAAACAAAACCTTGGAGGTTCTAGCACCGCAGCAATCGACTTTTCTTCGTTATTTCAAGTAGCTGACGCTGCTGAAGAAAAAGCAAAGGCTGAGGCAAAGACGCAGTTGTTTAAAGAAAAACAGAAAGCACAGGATCAGCTAGAAGCTCAAAGAGAACAGCTACGGAAAGAAAAATCTGAATTGGCGAGTAAAAAAGCCATTGAGATGGAGGAAACTTTGGGTGCAAAAATGGCTGCGACCAAAAACAAGAAAGAAAAGAAGTTAGCTGAAGCATTAGAGAGTGGAGCGGGAAGCCGAGATAACTCTGTAGAGGCAATTGTAAAGGTTTTAGAATCAACAGGAGATAAAGAGCTGGACCAAGAAAGAGCAGAGGCAATTTACGATGCGTATCTTAATGAAAGCAAAAAAATCAACCAATCTGGTAACACTGGTTCCAAAATCGATTTTGGAGTTTTATTCCAAGCAGCTGATAAGGCTGAACTTGCAAGACTGGAACGCCAGTACGAGGAAAAACAGGCCGTAGAGGAAGAGCAGTTGGCCGAGTATACAGAGCGCAGAATTGAAAAGGCAACTGACATAGCTAAAGCGCAACAAATTCAAGCAGAAAAAGAGGTTGAAATTGCAGCAAAAATTTACGAAAATACGGTTCGTAAGGTGGAGGAAGAGCAACGGGAAAGAATAGTGGAACAAAAAAAGGAAGAGGAGGATTTTGCACAGAAAACAGCAATGGAGCTAGCCAAGCGCGAGTCTATTGAGCAAGAGTATGCGCAGGCAGAACTAGCGAAGATTCAAAGTGGTAGACAAAAACGTTTAGATGAAGAAAAGCAAGATGCTCTGGCTCTAGCCGCTGCTGAAGCTGCCGAACTAGCCAAACAGCGACAAGAAGCGCAAGAGGAAGCAAGCCTTTTAATTGCCCAGGCTGAAAGAGCTAAAAAAGAGGTGGAATCTGCCAAGCTTCAAGCGGAGGAAGAAAAACGAAAGGAAGAGGAGAAACGTTTAGCAGATGCGGCTAAGTCTCAACGAGAAGCAGAGCTAGCTTTTCAACGAACAGAGCAACGCAGACTTAAAGAGGAGGCTGATCGTATAGCTGCTGTAGCAAAAGTGAAAGAGGAAGCTGAATTAGCCGCTAAAAAGGAACTAGAATTGAAGAAAAAAGCCGAAGCTGATTTATTGGCAGCTAATGCCAAAGCGGGACGCGATGCTGAATGGGCGGCACAAAAGTTAGAAGAACAGAGACTTAAAGATGAAGCTAAGCGTTTAGCTGAGGCCGCTAAAGCGAAGGAGGAGGCTGAGTTAGCAGCTAAGAAAAAGCAAGAACTTAAACTTAAAGAAGAAGCAGACCGTTTAGCGCAGGTTGCTAAAGCCCAAGAGGAAGCTGAGTTAGCAGCTAAGAAAGAGCAAGAACGTATACTTAAAGATGAAGCGAACCGATTAGCAGCTGAAGCCAAGGCAAATGAAGAGGCAGCACTAGCCGCTAAAAAGGAAGAAGAACGCAGACTTAAAGAAGAAGCAGACCGTTTAGCTCAGGCCGCTAAAGCCCAAGAGGAAGCTGAGTTAGCAGCTAAGAAAGAACTAGAGCGTGTACGCAAGGAGGAAGCTAGCCGATTAGCAGCTGAAGCCAAGGTAAAAGAAGCAGCAGCACTAGCCGCTCAGAAGGAAGAAGAACGCAGACTTAAAGAAGAAGCGGACCAATTAGCAGCAGAAGCAAAAGCGAAAGAGGAAGCACGAATAGCAGCAGCCAAAGCCGCTGATGAAGCAAGAAAGGCAGAAGAAAAAAGGCAGGCGGAGCTAGCAGTACAGCAAGAGGAAGAGGCCGAAAAACAAAGAATGGACAAGTACAATTCACTTATTCAAACAGGGGACGGTGCTGTGTCCGCAAAAGATTACGGGACTGCAAAAAAGAGCTACTCAGATGCGCTGGCTTTGTATCCTAGTAATTCCGATGCTAAGACAAAATTGTCTCAAACAGAAAGAGAACTTGCTCGTATAGAAAAGGAAAATGCAGATCAATTAGCCTTAGACAATAAGTTTGACGGTTTAATGAAAGATGCAGAAAATGAAGTTTCCAATAATCAGTATAATGAGGCCATCAAAAAGTTTGAACAGGCCTCAGCTCTTAAACCTAATAATCAGCAACCTAAACAGCGAGTTCGAGACGTAAAACGAACACTTGAGCAAATTGCCCTAGCGGAAAAGGAAAAGCAAGCAACGGAGAGAAAATATGTGTTGCTTATGCAGGATGGAAAGACGGCCCTTACAGCTAGGAACCTAGATAAAGCTAAAGAGAGTTTTCAACAGGCAGCTAATCTTAAGCCTGATGAGAATGAACCAGTAGCTAAATTGAAAGAAGTAGATGCGCTTGAAACCGAGTTGGCTTTGGCTAAAGAGGAAGAGAGACAGAAGGAAGAGGATGCCAAGAGGAAGTTTGTTGAGCAGCAAAAGATAGCGGAAGAGAAGAAAGCCGCAGAACTTACCGCAAGACTTCTTGCACTTGAAGAAGCAGCTGCTTCAAACGGAAAGGCTGCAGCAAGTGCCGAAGAAGCCCGTACCCAAAAGTACGAGCGATTAAAAGAGTCTATTGAACAAATGGATCTTGCAGCTGAAGATCAACGCAAAGCGTTCCTATCTGAATTGTCAAAAATCTACCCAGAGGGGATGACGAAAGAAAAGGTTGATGGTAAGAATTTTGAGCTGTTACGATATGTTATGAATAGTCAAAGTGTTGTGACTATCTACGAAAAGAAAACATGGGATTGGGGTGGAGTATTCTACTTTAAGAATTCAGACATTGCAATTAC
>DMRV01000472.1:6634-8365 GCA_003456455.1 Flavobacteriales bacterium | reverse complement strand
AATAAGGTGCTGGATATGATTGAGAAAGTCGCTCCAACTGACGCGCGTGTGCTTGTAACTGGCCCTAACGGAACCGGAAAGGAATTGGTGGCGCGCGCTATTCACGAGAAAAGCCAGCGTTCGGAAAATGCGCTAATTGAAGTCAACTGCGCAGCCATTCCGTCTGAGTTGATTGAAAGTGAATTGTTTGGGCACGAAAAAGGTGCGTTTACATCAGCAATCAAGCAGAAAAAAGGAAATTTTGAGACGGCCACAGGTGGAACACTTTTCCTAGATGAGATTGGTGATATGAGTCTTTCCGCGCAAGCGAAAGTGCTACGTGCTTTACAAGAAAGCAAGATTACTAGAGTAGGAGGAGAGAAGGAGATTGTGGTGGATGTACGGGTAATTGCGGCTACAAACAAAGACCTTAGAAAGGAAATTGAAGCGGGTAATTTTAGAGAAGATCTTTATCACCGTCTTGGCGTAATTCTTATTCATGTTCCAGCGCTCAACGAAAGAAGAGATGACATTCCATTACTGGTTGACCATTTCTTGCAAATGATTTGTGATGATCAGGGGGTGGCCAAGAAGGAAATTGATTCCGCAGCCATAAAAGAGTTGAAGGATTATAACTGGACAGGTAACATTCGAGAACTCCGAAATGTGGTAGAACGTTTGGTTATTCTATCAGGAAAGACCATTACAAAGAAGGATGTAGAGCAGTTTGTAAAGTTGTAAGCCTTAGAATAACTTCCACGTTTTGGTTGCCTGATTACTGGTTAGTCGAAGCAATTTAACACCGACAAAATTTGCCTTTTCAATTGTGATTGTTTGGTTAGCAGAAACAGAGTTAATTGATTCGCTGCTAATTAGTTTCCCAGAAACATCAAACCAATCCAACCTTACATCATTAAGTTGGTCTCTACTGCTTATTTGAATTTCATTTTGCCACGCAGATAGGTTTATTTCAGTTTCTACAATCCCTGTTGGTTGAACTACAATTTCATTCGAAAACGTAGGGCAGTTTCCAAGAATGGTAGTCCCTACCTGATACATTCCTGCTTGCGTGTATGTGTGTGTTTGAGCCGTTTCATTGGAAATTGAATCACCATCTAAATACCATTGATAGTTGGTTTGATTATCGCTTTCTAGCGTACCTGAGTTGTCTGTAATAACGGGAGCATCATTTGCACAGTCCGAATCAATTGTCCCGAGGTCTGCCTCTGTGGATAAAGCCGTTTGGTACTCGTCCCATGCAGCGCAATCATCTTTCAGAAAATAATCGAACCAAGGGTGAACAACCGCGTAGCTTACGGCTCGCTGGCCCTCGGCTGAAAGACTTCCAGGAATTATTTCTCCAAGCACACAGGTGGTGGTATTGGATGCGAAATGGCAATGTGATCCGTTCTCGATGTTTACGAAATATTTGCACGCAGAACCCACTTGGTCATAAATAAGAATGTGGTGGTCAGCAGGAGGTGTAACCCCATCTGAAGTTCCAGAAAGCACAAGTACAGGAGCAGTAATTCCAGCGGCTGCACTGGCAGCTGAAGGATTCGTTTCGGCTGGCGCAAGACCAACAACGCAATCAACATCGGCAAAGCCAGAAGCACCAATAAAAGTTGCGCCTCCACCCATGCTATGGCCCATCATACCGGCTCTATCGGAAATATGACCAAAAAAAGGTGAGCCGTTGTCTAGCCCAGCCGCTTTTAATTCGGTAACCAAGAACCTTAAGTCAAGACCAAA
>DMRV01000472.1:5340-6615 GCA_003456455.1 Flavobacteriales bacterium | reverse complement strand
ACGATTATCGGAAACTCGCCAGTGGCAACGTCAACATTGGAGCCCGCGCTTACACCAGGGTAATGAATCACACACTCAATGGCACGGTTGCTTCTAGCTGGATCGTTGTACGTAATTGTTCTATTTCCAATAGGAAACTGAGCAAGAGCGGCAATTGGTAAACTGATTAACAGGAAGGAGAAAAGTTTTTTCATGGTTATTGAAGTTGTGATGAACTTAAGCAAATAACCTCAACTTTGCCCTATGAAATATCTATTCGTACTGCTTTTCAGTCTCACCATTTCTAATAGTGCGTTCTCACAAAAACCGATTGAACGAATTGCTTTTGGCTCTTGTGGGCATCAAATAGGCGAACAGTTTATTTGGAACTCAGTCATTGCAATGGATCCAGAATTATGGATTTGGCTGGGCGATAATATCTATGGTGACACGAAAGACATGGAAGTGCTCCGTAGGAAGTATCAGCAGCTTGGGGATAATTATAACTACGGATTACTCAAAGAGAAATGCCCGATTATTGCCACCTGGGACGACCATGATTATGGTGTAAATGATGGTGGAAAGGAATATCCTAAACGGGCTGAAAGTCAGAAAGTGTTTCTGGAGTTTTTTGAAGAGCCGAGCGAGAGCCCTCGCTGGAAACAAGAAGGAGTATATACAAGTTATGAGTATGGTACTGAAGCGCAACAAGTAAAGGTGATTCTGCTGGATCAACGGTATCACCGAGATGAGCCAGATACAGATGGTGACGTTCTCGGAGAAGTACAGTGGAAATGGCTTGAAAACGAGTTTAGGGGGTCGACAGCTAAGGTTGTTTTAGTCGGAGCCAGTTTTCAGTTCGTTTCAGATAAACATCCATTTGAAACATGGGGGCATTTTCCAACTGCCCGAGAGCGCATGTTGAAATTGATAAAAGAAACTGGAGTAAAAGGCGTGATATTCCTTTCTGGCGATAGACACTTTGCTGAAATATCCAAACTAGAGCGTGAGGATTTACCGTATCCGATTTACGATTACATGTGTAGTGGTTTAACACACGCAAATAATCTGATGATAGAGAAGAATCCGCATCGGATGAGAGACAAAACCTATTATCACCGAAATTTCGGAATGATTCTGCTCGATTGGGAAAATCAATCAGTTACTGTTCAGAATAGAAAGGTGAATCAGAAAGTGAGTTTTGAACACACTATTCCGTTTTCGGAACTGGGTTGGTAGATTAGGATTATCAGCTTTATAGTAGAACACAACGGTGTGCAATTGGTTATCTTTGTA
>DMRV01000472.1:0-5263 GCA_003456455.1 Flavobacteriales bacterium | reverse complement strand
GGAATGATCATCCGCAATCAAGTGTTCCAAATTTTACTAGGCGAATCAAACTTCGCGCTAGCAGCTTAAGTTAGACTTAAGCAGCAGCTGTCTCGGTTGCAACAGTGTCTTACAGTGCAACTAATGAGGCATCATCAGGTAAGAATAAGCTAAGGGTTTTCTCGGCCTACAGACGAAAATTTCAGAGGATAAGAATAGGATTAGGTTGTCTCTGGCCTTTCCAATTCCGACAATCAATTAGAGAATAAACATGTAGAAAGCTCATCGGGCTATTGTTTGGACGAGGGTTCGAATCCCTCCGGCTCCACCCAGCTGGAAACCTCCAATTTTTCGTGGGGTTTCCAGCTTTTATTTTTCTGTAAACCCTTGTCAGATTTGAGATGCAGAAGGGCGACCTAATTAATTTTTAGGGTTCGACATTACACTATATCAAATCCCATGATTTCAGGAAAGAACTTGGGTAGCTTTCTAACTTCAAATAGAATAATTTAAATTAGCTATTCAAGTTCGTAATTGTCAGGAGTATATGTGCACCCTGAAAAACCAATAATTAAAACGACTCATCATTTAAAATGAAAAGACTTTTATTCATTGTACTAGCAGCATTTTCTGCACTTTCATCTTTAGCACAATCGTGCGATGTAACCATCTCGCAATCTCCCAATTCCACAATTTGTGCTGGAGACTCAGTGGAGCTGACAGTAACTCAAACCAATCCTGCGTGGGGCCTTTACTATGAAAACGATTTTGAAACCAGTGTTGGTAGCGAGTGGAGTACAACCACCACGCGGCTCTACAATGGAGGAACAGTTCTCGGGGAGTTTGGTAATTCTAGTGCCACGCTCAATTTAACAGGTTTGCCAAGCCATGATTCTATAAGGGTGGAGTTTGATCTTTACATAGCCGATACTTGGGATGGTAATGGAGGTGGACCGGATACATGGAACCTTACCATGGGCGGAACCAATGTGATAAATGCAACTTTTGCTGCCTGTTGTACAGGCTCCAACGGAGGACAATCGTATCCTGACAATATTCCAGCCTCGAATAATGCGGAAACTGGTGCTACAACAACTGGTTTACCAGATTTCTTTGGCTCTGGAGATGGTACAGACCTCTATGAAATAATTAGAGCAGTAGAAACTTCATCTGGAACCTATGCTATACAATTTTCTGCAACTGGTTTACAAAGTCTTTCGGATGAAAGTTGGGGAATTGATAATGTGAAAATTTACTTGTATTCGAGTAATGTTTTCGATGATATTTTATGGACAACGGGTGAGACTACCGAAACGATTACCGTTAGCCCCACGGAAACCACTTCTTATTCAGTTACGGTTGATAATGGTTTCAGTTTATGCCTGGACGAGGTTGATGTTGAGGTTCTCAACGCACAGATAACCCAGAACGACACCACTATTTGCGCTGGAAATACAATTCAATTATCGGTTAATCAAACTGGTATTTCGGATAATCTAAACCCAAACATTGCTTACGGTTCAGTATCAGACATTGAAGGCACCGATTACGCAACGGTTACTATCGGTAATCAGGTATGGATGGCGGAGAATTTACGGACTGCGACATATAGTAATGGAGACCCTATTCCTCAAGTGCAAGACGCTATTAGCTGGGGTGCTACCAATAACGGTGCTTGGTGCGTAAAAACAGCTCCCAACTGGGAGGCTACATATGGTAAATTCTATAACCATAAGGCTGTTCGTGAAACACGAAATGTTTGTCCATCTGGTTGGCATGTTCCTTTCATATCAGAATGGGATACGTTAATAACCGTATTGGGAGACCCTATAGAATTAGGTGGTGAACTAAAAAACACTGGCACTCTGTTGTGGGATAGTCCTAACGTTGGTGCAAGTAATTCAAGTGGATTTAGTGGGCTACCTGCTGGTTTAAGGTCTGGTTTTTTTGGCTCGGTAAACTTTAGTGGAGAAGGAAGTGACGCAAATTGGTGGACTGCCGATGTTCCTACGAGTAGTGGTAGCAATCCAAAGTACAAACGCCTGAGGTCCTCTGATGCAGTTCTAGACCAATTGGGAAGACTAGGGCGTTCGGGTTTGAGTGTTAGGTGTATAAAAGATGATACCACATCTCAAGCATACAATGCTATTCAATACTTATGGTCAAATGGGTCAACGCAAGCTGGGATATCCGTTTCTCCAACAGAAACAACTACTTACACAGTTACTATTACCAATGGCATTACCACTTGTATGGATAGCGTAATAATTACAGTATTGCCGCTTTCAACAGACACATTACAAGAGATAGAATGTGTCTCTTACACTTGGGCACAAACAGGATTAACGTATAACAACTCTGGCTTTTATTCAGACACTGTATCTGTTGCCACAGGCTGCGATAGCATCTATATTCTCAAACTTACAATACAAAACCAACCACCTATAATTACTTGCTTGCCAGATATTGATGCCCAAACATCTAATGATGGTTCTGGAGACTGCACAACTACTGTTGTAATAAGTGACCCTGGAGTATCTGATGATTGTGATGTCCCAACAATCACAGCTCAGATAAATGGTTCAATCATAAATCCAAACACATATGCTTTTCCTGTAGGAATAACAGAAATAGAGTGGATTGCAACTGATAACGCAGGTAATGCAGATACATGTTATCAAGAAATTACTATTACTGATGATGAATATCCTGAAGTGGTAACCTGTCCTTTGGGAGTACAGGTAGATAACGACCCAGGAGATTGTGGTGCAATTGTCACTTTCTCGGATGCTGTATTCTCTGATAATTGCACCGGACTCCAGTCTAACCTTACAAATGGACTACCATCAGGCTCTTTTTTCCCAATTGGGTTAACCACCGTAAATTATACCGCAATAGATGTTGGCGGTAACGCAACGAATTGCGAGATACCAATAGTTGTTGAAGATGTTGAGTTGCCAACTTTCAGCGGCTGCCCGAATGACACAACTATATCTGCTTCACCGCTTAGTTGTAATGCGAGCTTCACTTATCCAACGGTAGATGTTAACGACAACTGTCCAGGCACTACATTGCAACAACTTGGAATCCCTAGCGGAGGCGTTTTCCCACTGGGTGTGAGCATAGTTTCTTGGATTGCAACAGATTCTTTAGGAAACGCAGACACTTGTTCTTTCTCAGTTGAAGTAATTGATGACCTCCCACCAAATTTCTTCAATTGCCCGAACGATATAACAGCTGAGATTGGGTTGGGAACATGTGATGGAATAATTGGATGGAATCCCATTCTCTACAACGATAATTGCTCAGCCACAATGACGCAAATAAGTGGAATAGCCAATGGAGGTTCGTTCCCAATTGGCGTTACTCTTAACCAGTTTGTTTTCGAAGATCCATCTGGAAACTCAGATACATGCAGTTTTACTGTTACCATAACTGATAGTATTCCACCTTCAATTGTCTGTCCTTCCAATATCGAAGTCAATAATCAAGGCACTAACTGTGGTCCGCAGGTGGTAAATTACAATCCACCATCCTCTACTGATAATTGTACAGCGGTAACAAATGTTCTTATTGAGGGGCTTCCAAGTGGTTCAGTATTTCCATTGGGTGTCACCAATATTTCCTTCGAGGCCTCTGATAACTCTGGTAACAAGGATACTTGTTCATTTACCATTACCGTTAACGATCCACTGCCACCTCCTGGTGACATCGATACGATTTTTGGTCCGGTAGAGATTTGTAATAGTGTTTCACCTTTCTACTCGGTAAATGGTGTTCCAAATGCATTGGATTACATATGGACCATTGTAGGTGGAACAATAGATGTGAACGCCACAGGCTCAAATGCAACCAACAAGAAAGTAATTTGGGGTCCACAAGGGCAGGGTCAAGTAATCGTGCAGGCCGTAAATAACTGTTACCAGAGCACTCCAGACACCCTTCAAGTAACAATTTACGATGCGCCCTCACCAGTAGACGCTGGTATCGATTCCACCACTCTCTGCCAGCCGATTACAGATTATACCTTACAAGCAATTCCACCCATCATCGGCATTGGAGAATGGTCGGTTGTTGAAGGAGGAGCTACCATCATCTCCCCGCTAGACCCCAACTCTGATGTTGTTGGGCTAAGCGCGGACACCAATATTTTCCGTTGGACGGTGACAAATGCAATATGCAGCGGTTTTAGCGACACTTATGTCATTCCTGATGCTGAAAATCCTGTTGCCATATGTCAGGATTTAGTGCGCTATATGCCTCCATCAGGTTCATTTACGTTAACTGCAGCAGATGTGGATGGTGGAAGTACAGATAACTGTGTAATTGAGTCGATGTCTCTTTCTCAAAGCACTTTCACTTGCACAAGTGTTGGGATTGCAACAACAGAGCTTATTGTAACCGATAGCCTAGGCAATGTTGGAACATGCGAAGCCAACATAACGATAATAGACACCATTGCACCAACCGCAATATGTCAAGATATAACTGTGCAATTGAACGGATTGGGAGAGTACACATTAGAAGCACAGGAAGTCAATGGCGGAAGCTTGGACAATTGCATTATCGACTCGGTATTAGTTGAGCCAAGCTTTTTCAATTGCACCAATATTGGTGCTAATTCTGTGACGCTTATTGTTGTTGACGAGTCAGGGAATAGAGATTCTTGTGATGCGGTTGTGACCATACAAGATACAGATGGACCAACGATAAATGCCTGCAACAATGCAACTCTATATTTAGATAGTGCTGGTACCGTTGTGCTGGATCCCAACACACTTTTCAGTGCCATTCCCACAGATCCATGCGGACTTGCATCCATTACCACAGATGTATCCCAAAACACCTTCACGTGTGATGACGTAGGTCCTAACGTGGTAACGGTGACCGCAACCGATGATAACGGAAATTCGAGCACGTGCAGTTCCATTGTCACAGTTGTGGATAATATATCTCCAGTAGCCATTTGTACAGACTTAACGGTTACCCTAGATAGTACAGGAATTATTGAACTTACCAATGCCTATCTGTTTGATGGTGGATCGTGGGATTCATGTGGGATAACGCAGTTTGTTGCATTCCCTTCTGTGTTTGATTGTGATGATGTAGGGACAAATACTGTTACTGTAACAATAACGGATGCCAATGGAAATTCGAGTACCTGTACGCCAACCGTTACCATACTTTCAGACTTTACAAGTACTACGGATGCTACCGAGTGTGATGAGTTTACTTGGAACGGAACAGCATATACAACGAGTGGAACATACACCTTCGTTACCAC
>DMRV01000386.1 GCA_003456455.1 Flavobacteriales bacterium | reverse complement strand
ACTTCGTTTGTTAGGCTCTCATTCAAATCAGTCCAAGATTGAGGCTCTGTAGTTATAAACGCAATCGTATCTACATCTTCTTTCGCACCTATTACAAGAACTGAATCAGGAATGAGAAGTGGGTCTGAAACCATTCCAAATTGCTTTTGGAAAGAAATATCGGCACTTAGTCGAACGGGAACTTGCTTGATAAACTTTGGAATGAACTTTAAAAACAGCGTATCAGGCTGAATACTCAACACTGTTAATTGATTATCCTTCATTGCGGCCAACTGGCTCCCCTTGTCTCCTGTGAGCATATAATGAAGAGAGACCCCTTGTTTATTGAGACTAGGAAGCTCGGTGGGATTGGTATTCACTGGCATTTCTAAATGCTCAAATCGAAGCCAGTACCACATTAAATCGAACCCCAAGCCTTGCACTTCAGCCGTAACGGTTGGAATTAACTCATTGGCAATCAGTACATCTTCAGGAAGTTGGTTGTAAACAACGGGAATAGGTATCTCGCTAACGTATTCTTCAGACAGTGACGTAAGTAACCAGAAAAGTCCGGAAAGCAAAAGACAGAGCGAAAAGGCAACAGATTTTCGGTTGAACTTTGATAGTAAATAATCACGCGTGCTGGTCGCTACCGTATTGGACATACGACCAAATTAGAAAAAGATCAATTGGTCTGCTGTAGACCAGCAGAGTTGTCTTTAGATACGGCCGACTTTTCAATTTTAAGTCGTTGGCCTTCTCCAGTATCAACTACAAGAGTAGTTTCCTTAACCTCGGAAATTTTTGCATGAATACCTCCAATGGTAACCACCTTGTCACCTTTCTTTAGCTCCTCGCGAAACTTTTTTTCCTCCTTGGTCTTTTTCATTTGAGGACGAATCATGAACAGGTAAAAAACCACGAACATGAGTACGAACATGAGGATAGTTGAACCGCCTTCGCCTAGTAATTCTTGCATTTTGATTTGTTAGTTTGAGTGCTTGTTATCAAGTTTTTAACTTGGATGACCAGCAATAGATAACCTATTTTATTCAGTTACAGGAACTTCTACCATTCCGTTAATGGCAAGGACCTTTGTGTTTGGTACCGTGTTTGCCGTGAGTGTTACTTTTTTGTTTTGCTGACCTGATTTACCATCGCTGTTAAATACAACATCAATTACACCTTCTCCTCCTGGAGGAATTGGAGCTCCTGGGTAAGATGGAACAGTACATCCGCAACTTCCCTTAGCGTCAGTAATGATAAGGTCTCCTTTTCCAGAATTTGTGAATTTGAATGAGTAGGCAACTTTTTCTCCCTGAACGATTGTTCCGAAGTCATGCGCATCCTTCTCAAATGCGAATGATGGAGCTTCACTTGGATCAACAACAACTTCTCCGCTTTCGGCCGTTGCTGGGTTATTTACCACTTCCGTGTCAACGGTAGTCTCAGTTCCTTCTGCTGCTTTCTCTCCACCACAACCATAAATAGCTAATGCTCCTACAAGTACAAATGCAATCTTTTTCATTCTAATCTTAATAATGTGTTTTACTTCTGTTTGTGCGGTAAAATTAGCAATCAAAGAGATAATTAATTACCAATTAAACCTTTTCCCATTTTCTTAACCTTTCCTTGCTCCTTTAGTTCTGCAAGTATCTTATCTAAGATGCCATTTATGAACATCTTGCTTTTAGGCGTGCTGTATTCCTTCGAAATTTCGATGTACTCATTCATCGTAACCTTTGTAGGAATTGAACTGATGTTGATGAATTCGCTAACAGCCATTTTCATCAATAAAATATCTGTTGAAGCTATTCTGTCTAAATCCCAGTTGACCAATTTCGCCTCAATCATATCTTGATACTCAATATTGTTGGTAGCAGTCTTTCTGAAAAGGTCTTTCACAAACGCTCTGTCTTCCTCTTCATCCTTGTACATAGGGGTAAGCGTTCCTCCGAATTCAATATCTTTCTTAAAGTCAGAAATAGTACGTACGACTAGGTCGCTCACTTGTTCAAAATCGTTCATCCAAAGCATACTCTTTTCCTCAAAAATGCTTTGAAGATGTTCGTTTTCTACTAGGAAATCCTCATACAATTTGTAGATGATTCTCCTCTCATCCTTATAAGTAGGAACTTCTCCGTTCATATAATCCTGATAGCCAGAGGATTCTTTGAACGCAGTAAAAATTCTCCGGATGAGTTCGGAATGTTCTGCCCAATTGATTCTTCGAGCTGCAATGTGTTTTTCCAACTGCGGATGATTCTCCAGTTGAACTAGAACACGATTTTCAATAAACCGTGTATTGGGGCTGAGCTCTTGTTCGGTTGGCATTCGCTTGGCCTTTCCGTCCTCAATTTGCCGCTTGGCAAACGAATGAACTTCCGTCAACAGCGATAATTGATGAATGTAGAGATCATAAACCTTGGTTAGGCTATGATTGAGCAGTTTTTCTCCAACCGCTAATTCTGCGCCTTCGGAGCGCTGATATGCAAACAACGCTTGCATCACTTTTACACGTAAGTGCCTTCTACTCAACATTCCCAAAGAACCTTTTGTCCAACTTCCTGTTATCCCTAATGAAGCGTTTCAATGTTGTCACATCAAGACCCTCAAACATTCCTAACTTTGGGCAAAAGTATGTTTATTTTTCGCAATAATTTAGAAGGATTTCGGGGTTAAGGAATGCGGGCACTTGCACATCTAAATAAGTACTTCTGGAGATATACAGCACGGTTCTTTCTGGGCATTTTATTTGTCTCTGTAAGTAACCTCTACGCCATTATTCCCCCCAAAGTTGTTCGGATAACCTTTGATTTTCTGCGAGACGTGAAACCCATCTTCGCTATGATGGAAGGTACACCGCTGCACGACCTTTATTTCGATGTTCTGGTTGGTGCATTTCTCTTTTTCGGTTTCATTATAGTGTTGGCTGCTGTCCTTAAAGGCTTTTTTATGTTTCTAATGCGCCAAACACTTGTAGTTATGAGTCGTTTTATTGAATACGACCTTAAAAACGAAATCTACAATCATTATCAGAACCTTTCGCTCTCGTTCTTTAAACGGAACAACACAGGAGATTTGATGGCGCGCATTACCGAAGATGTTTCTAAGGTTCGGATGTACGTAGGTCCAGCGGTTCTCTACGCTATTAATTTGACGGTACTTTTCTCCTTGGTCATTTACAATATGATTCAAGTAAGCCCAACGCTTACTGCTTATGTACTTATGCCATTGCCAATTCTGTCGTTCACCATTTATCATGTTAGTAGAATGATAAACATACGGAGCGAGCGCGTGCAGCGGCAATTGAGCGAACTCAGTACGTTTGTGCAAGAAGGATTTTCAGGCATTCGTGTGCTCAAAGCTTATGCGAAAGAAGATCAATGGGGCAAAGCTTTTGAGAAGGAAACAGAGAACTATAAAGAGACTACTTTGGAATTGGTGCAGATTCAAGCAGTGTTTTTTCCTACTATGCTCATACTTATTGGGTTGAGCACCGTGCTAACCGTTTATATAGGCGGAAAGCAGGCCATGGCAGGTACCATTACCACTGGAAACATAGCCGAATTCATCATTTACATCAATATGCTTACGTGGCCCGTTGCTGCCATCGGTTGGATTACAAGTATTATACAGCGTGCAGCTGCTTCACAAACACGTATTAACGAGTTTTTGAATACCGAGCCAGAGATTGTAAACAATAGCCACGAACCTCTTCAGGTGAATGGCGGCATTACGTTTAAAGATGTTGAGTTTGTTTATCCAGATAGTGGAATTAAAGCATTGGATGGCGTAAGCTTTGATGTGAAACCAGGAGAAAGCCTCGCCATTTTGGGAAGAACAGGAAGTGGAAAATCAACCATTGCTTCGCTTATTACCAGAACGTACGACATTAGCAAAGGCTCACTTCTTCTTGATGGAAAACCTATACATAACTTGAATTTGGATGTTGTGCGGTCAAGCATTGGCTACGTTCCGCAAGACGTGTTTTTATTCTCAGATTCTATTTTAAGCAATATTTCGTTCGGAATTGATTCTGATGAAGACCTTGAGAAAAGAGTTCATACCGCAGCGAAACAAGCAGACATCTTCGACAATATCATTGATTTTCCATTTGGGTTTGATACCAAAGTTGGAGAACGTGGTATTACGCTTTCGGGAGGACAAAAACAGCGTATTTCCATTGCTCGTGCCATCATCCGAGACCCGCAGATTCTCATTTTTGACGATTGCCTTTCTGCTGTGGACACCGAAACGGAAGAGAAGATATTAGCGCATCTCAAAGACTTGATGAATGGAAAGACCACAGTGATTATTAGCCATCGCGTAAGCAGCGTGAAGCATGCCGACCAAATCATCGTTTTGGACAAAGGTTCTATCATAGAACGTGGAACGCACGAAGCGTTATTGAAGCTTGATGGTGCCTATGCATCGCTCTACCAAAAGCAGCTTTTAGAAGACGATGAGCGTAAAATAGCGTAGTAAAAGGTCTGTGTCTTCGACCAACAAGCACTTTTATTCGTCAGAAACATTTTTATATTTGACTAAACAATCGTTGCCAATAAACGCCTAGTAGATGGAAGAACGGGATTCGAATAAGCGGGAAGACATCTTCTCTAAGCCAGTAAGAGCAGGAAAAAGAACGTACTTTTTTGATGTAAAAGCCACGCGGGGTGACGATTACTACCTGACCATTACCGAGAGTAAACGTAGAATTGACAATAACGGTAAGTTCAGCTACGACAAGCATAAACTGTTTTTGTACAAGGAGGATTTTGAGAAGTTTGCTGAAGGAATGGAAGAGGCGCTTGCGTTTATCCGCAATGAAAAAGGAGATGATTACGGTATTGACCAGAACGAATACACAGCGTCTCCTACAGTTGACACACCACCAGTTGCAAGTGAAAAATCCGAAGTTGCTGCTACCACAGCAACTCCAG
>DMRV01000223.1 GCA_003456455.1 Flavobacteriales bacterium | reverse complement strand
TACGACCAAACCCTTTCTGTGAAGAACAGAGCGGTTGTGCTGAAGTTGATTTGGTGGATTACGTTGTAATCAAATATTCCTCACCTTTCTGATATGCTTCGCTAGCGTTGATTTGAGTTGAAGTTTCAATATTTCACCCATATTCTCGCACTCCAAGAAATCCTCATTGCTGTGGTGCTTGGCCAAATCTTCGCGCAGGTGTTTTACCTTTTCAGGAGTGGAAATATTATCCTCCTCCATACAATCGATAAGGTCCTTTGTACGGTAACGCGTGGCGATTAATCTCCGAGCAATTAGAGAGCGTTCCTCAGCCTGATATTGCTTCACGGTTTTATCGTTGATGAGCTCCATTCCCAGTTCCACTAGCGGAAAATTCTCCTTGAAATACTGTGGCAGATACAGGTTCTTTCTGCCTTCGTAGCATTGCTGGTCAAAGTCGATGGCGCGAATTCGATACTGCACATCATCAAAATCGGGCGTGATGTCCATTACATAATTGTAGCTGCGCATATCGCCCAATAGACGTACAAAGCAGCGCTGGTTAAACTTCACGAATTCTTTCGCCAAACGCACTTTATTGGTCTGTTTAGTACGCAGCATTGTGTTGATGAACATATCGCCAGGAATACCCGCAATGTGTTCTTCGATCAGCGTGTTGTCATCAACATAATAACTGATGCGGTTTGGCGAAAGCAAGTGTTCCAATTCTAGCCCATACACCCGCGAAGCATCGGCAGTTTTGATATAGAAGTAATCGTAGTTGTCGTTGAATTTATTGATGATGCGAATACGGAACGGGTTTGAATTGCCGAAGGAGCAGTAGTCGATACGGTCTACTCCCAAATGTTCTAAAGAACTGAAGTCACCCTCGTTCTTCAGCATCACATAAATATGGGTGAGCGATTTGTACAATGCTTCCATGCGTTCTGGTTCGTAGAAAACTGTTTCCCAAAGCGTGTCTTGTCCTTTTTTATCTAGCAGAGGGGTGGCCAGCTGATGTTCCAAAAGGTCATCATACACTAAGCCGAATTTCATCTCACGACCTTCCTTCTTGAGGTATTTTCTGAGGGAAGGAATGATGGGAATAAAATGCTTTTTCTTGGAGATATGGTTGCTCACAGACCGTAGGATATTCGTAAAACTGGTATGAAATAGAAATTCAAATTACTGCCCGAATGAGAGATGCTGGTTTCGCTAACCTCAATCTTAGAGGAAAGTGTTTGACCGACTCCAAAATTGGCATCGAGTGATAGCGAAAAGCGTTTTCCCAAGATGGCTTCTACACCAAACCCAGCCTTGTAAAACAGGACTGTTTTCTGACTTTGGCTCGTCCATTTGTAGTTGTAATGCACGCCAACGGGAAAATAGAGTAGGGTGGAGGAAAGGTTTTTGAAAGGGTAGAGCCTATAATCGATTCCAACACCGATATCCTGTTGGCTTGCCAGGGCATCTAATCGGCCATAAAAAGGAGTGAACCCGAACCAATGCCGATGGTGTCGGAACGAATAATGTGGTGATACGAAATAGGTGAAATTGCTACTGAAGCCAGTAATGGCGAATCCTATTCCGAGAGACTGTTCGGTTTCCTGATTGAATGGAGTTTCAGTTTCTCCAACCTGACCGAAAGCCAGATTGAAAAAAAGCAGAAAACTACATGTCGAGATTATCCAGCAGCGCATCGTCTACGAAGTTAGGCAAAGTCACTTTCAGGTTGGGTTCAGAGTCCATGGCACGTTTAATTGCAAAAATGGCTTCTTCATTCCGCGCCCAACTTCTGCGCGAAATACCGTTGTTTACATCCCAGTGAAGCATCATTCTAAGCCTTCGGTCAGCATCATCAGAGCCATCCAACAGCATTCCAAAACCACCGTTTATAACCTCGCCCCAACCAACGCCACCACCATTGTGTAGACTTATCCAGGTTGCTCCGCGAAATGCGTCACCAACGAAATTCTGAACGGCCATGTCTGCCGTGAATTGAGAACCGTCATAAATATTGGATGTCTCGCGGTAAGGCGAATCCGTTCCAGAAACGTCATGATGGTCACGACCTAAAACTACAGGTCCAATCTTTCCTTCCTTAATAGCTTTATTAAAAGCAGCAGCAATCTTAATTCTTCCTTCTGCATCTGCATAAAGAATACGCGCTTGCGAACCCACCACCAACTTGTTTTGCTGTGCTTCGCGAACCCAAAGTAGATTGTCTTGAAGCTGACCACGAATTTCAGATGGAGCACTCAAAAGCATTTCCTCAATTACTTGTGCGGCAATAGTGTCTGTCGCTTGCAAGTCTTCTTCTTTGCCTGAAGCACAAACCCAACGGAATGGCCCGAAGCCGAAATCGAAACACATTGGCCCCATAATGTCTTGCACATAGCTCGAATAGATGAATGAACCATCTTCCTTCAGAATATCTGCGCCAGCGCGACTGGCTTCCAGCAGAAAAGCATTTCCATAATCAAAAAAATACATGCCGTTAGCGGCCAGTTTATTTATGGCAAAAACTTGTCTTTTAAGTGTTTCCTGAACCTGCTTTTTGAACACTTCGGGCTTGGAAGCCATCAGCGAATTGCTTTCTTCATAACTCAGACTAGCGGGGTAATAACCACCCGCCCAAGGGTTGTGTAATGAGGTTTGGTCTGAGCCAAGATCAACGGAGATATTCCGTTCTGCCAATCGTTCCCATAGGTCAACTACGTTTCCGACAAAAGCAATGCTTCTTGCTTTGTTCTTAGCCTGAAATTCAACGGCCGTGTCAATGCATTTGTCCACATCATCAATTAGTTCGTCCACCCAACCTTGTGAGTGACGTTTTTCAGCAGCAATAGCGTTTATTTCAGCACAAATAGTAACAACGCCAGCAATATTACCAGCCTTTGGTTGCGCTCCGCTCATACCTCCTAAACCACTTGTAACGAATAATGGAGTTCGGTTTTCAGCACCAATTTTTCGTTTGGCATTTAGGACTGTAATTGTGGTTCCATGCACAATTCCCTGCGGACCGATATACATGTATGAACCAGCCGTCATTTGTCCATACTGAGTTACGCCCAATGCATTGAATTTCTCCCAATCGTCAGGCTTGCTGTAATTAGGAATCATCATGCCGTTGGTAACTACCACTCGTGGAGCTTCTTTGTGGCTTGGGTATAACCCCATCGGATGGCCGCTGTACATGGCCAATGTCTGCTCATTAGTCATGTCAGAGAGGTATTTCATTGTCAGGCGATACTGTGCCCAATTTTGGAACACGGCTCCGTTGCCACCATAAGTAATCAGTTCCTGCGGATGTTGCGCCACAGCAGGATTCAAATTGTTTTGAATCATCAGCATGATAGCGGCCGCTTGCTGACATTTGGCAGGGTATTCTTCTATTGGACGAGCGTAAATTTCATGCTCTGGCATGAAACGATACATGTAAATCCGTCCGTATTCCTTCAGTTCGTTTCGGAATTCTTCAATAAGCTCAGCATGCCATTCCTTCGGAAAATACCTCAAGGCATTTCTCAGAGCTAACTTTTTCTCTTCAGCAGAAAGAATGTCCTTCCGCTTAGGGGCATGACTGTATTTGGAGTCTGGCGTTTTAGCCTTTGGCAATCGTCTTGGAATTCCTTCCGTTACTTCTGCTTTAAAATCCATTGAGGATTAAACGTGTTGGTTATTAATAGAGAATGAAGATTTACTTTTTTTCGATTCGTCCCGATTTCTTGTTGAAACCATATGGGCAGTGCTTGCAGCTGTTTTTACAGCAGTAACCGCGCTTTAGCAGATACTTTTCTGTAAAGACAATGTAGCCTTCTTCCGAATAGTAAAAGTCCTCTGGGTCAAGGCTCGGTCGGCCGAAATAATCATCCATTTCACTCACGTTTGCAAAGTAAACAAGAAACATGGCGAAGGGTTGTGGCTTAATTTCTTTGCTTTTCCTTTGTAGGAATGGATGCCATCGATTACGCTAAATCGTACAAACCTGCTGGTTCGCCTGTTGAGGAAGTGATTGACCCGATTCTGAAAGGTTCAGGTGTTCGGTTGCTGATAAAGCGTGACGACCTGATTCACGAACACATTAGCGGCAACAAGTGGCGAAAGCTGAAGTATAATATTTCGGAAGCTGTTCAGCAGAATCATCACACGATTCTCACGTTTGGCGGAGCTTACAGCAACCACATTTCGGCTACAGCATATGCATGCAAAAAGGTCGGTTTAGAGAGCATTGGAATTATTAGGGGGGAAGATGATTCGACTAATCCGACATTGAATTTCGCTCGCGAAAACGGAATGCAATTAGAATTTGTTTCCAGAGAAGATTACCGAAGGAAGAATGAAGATGATTTTCTTAATGAATTTGAACAACGCTTCGGACGATTCTTCTTGGTTGCTGAAGGAGGAGCAAATGGTCTAGGTGTTCGGGGTTGTGCAGAGATTCTATCTGAAGTTGAAGAACAATTTGATATTGTTTGCTGCTCGGCTGGTACGGGAACAACGCTTGCCGGATTGGCAATTACCTTAAAAGAGAATCAGAAATTGATTGGTTTTCCAGCATTGAAAGGCGGTGGGTTTTTAGAAGGTGAAGTTGAAAGACTGATTCAAGAATCAAACCTTAGGCACGGAACCTTGAACTTTGAACTCGAAACTGATTATCACTTTGGGGGCTACGCCAAACTAAAGCCTGAATTACTCGAGTTCATAAATGGTTTTACTGAACGAACTGGCATTCCGCTCGACCCGATTTACACAGGTAAAATGATGTTTGGTATTTACGACCTAATATTAAAAGGCCATTTCGCAACTGGAACAACCATTTTGTCAATACATACAGGCGGCTTACAAGGGTGGCACGGAATGAAGCATCGTGGCTTGGTCTGATTAACACGGTCGTGTTTAAAACATCAGCGTAAATTAAACGTTTAGCCGACTAAGGCGTCTAATTTTGGCTCATGCGCGTTTTTCTCTCGTACATACTCATCAGTTTACAATTGCTGGCTTCGGCCCAAAGCAGCAACAGGAAAAACCCTGTTGAGAAAATCACGCGCAGTGATTACATTGAGATGTATGCGCCATTTGCCGTTAAGGAAATGCTCATTAGTGGCGTTCCTGCCAGTATTACGTTGGCACAGGGTATTTTAGAGAGTGGAGATGGTAACAGCACGCTTTCAAGAAACGCCAATAATCACTTCGGAATTAAATGCCACGGAATGTGGGAGGGCGATAAATATTACATGGATGATGATGCCAAAGGCGAATGCTTTCGTGTGTACACCAGCGTTTTTGATAGCTATCGCGATCATTCAGAATTTTTAAGTGGTAGAAGTCGATATGCAGCGCTTTTTGAACTGAGAAGAACGGATTACAAAGGTTGGGCTCACGGTTTGAAAAAGGCTGGATACGCAACCAATCCAAAATATCCAGCTCTGCTTATCAAGATTATTGAAGAGAACGCACTTGCCAAATTCGACAAGATGAAATCTCCTCCGGAGGGGAAATTGAATTTGCAAAAGGACGAAGAACAAGGCAAGAAAAAACAGAATACCGAAGCTCCGAAAGAGGCGATTGTTTCAACCTCGCAAAGACAAATGTATCTGCGTAATGAAATTAGGTATGTACGTGTAGAAGAAGGGGACACGTACGAAACGTTGGAGAGGTTCACTCAGGTTAGAAAACGGTTACTTCAGAAGTATAACGACAAGGCAAGTAGTGCTCCTTTGGTGGTTGGTGAACTCATTTATTTACAGCCGAAACGCGGTAAGAACCGCAAGCACATCTATCACATTGTAGCAAAAGGCGAAACGTTACGTTGGATTTCTCAGGAGTACGGAATTCAGATGAAGCACCTATACAAGCACAACGAGTTCAGTCTTGGGGAAGAACCTGTGGTTGGTAAGAAAGTATGGCTACGAAAACGTAAGCGCAACGAGTATTAGACCCCCGTATAATTGAAAGGCGTTATTACGCGCATTTCTTCTTTTACTTCTTCCGAAACATTCAATGAATCGATGAATTCAAGCATTGCTTTTTCATCCAATTTTGCGTTTGTTCGGCTGAAAGCTTTCAAAGCTTCGTACGGTTTAGGATAACCTTCTCTCCTCAAAATGGTTTGGATTGCTTCAGTAACTACTACCCAGTTATCCTCAAGCTCTTGACGAATATTTTCCTCATGAATCAGAAGTTTGTCAAGCCCTCTCAAAGTGGATTTGAAAGCAATGGCCGTGTAACCTAATGGCACACCAATGTTTCGTAGAACCGTGCTGTCGGTTAAGTCTCGTTGCAATCGAGAAACAGGAAGTTTTTCTGCCAAGTGTCCGAAAAGTGCATTGGCCAAACCAATGTTTCCTTCAGAGTTTTCAAAATCGATTGGATTCACCTTATGCGGCATGGCCGAAGAACCAACTTCGCCTTCCTTAATTTTTTGCTTAAAAAGATTGTTGGAAACGTAAGTCCAAACATCTCGGTCAAGGTCGAGGATGATTGTGTTGATTCTGCGCAACGCATCACACCAAGCAGCAATATTGTCGTAATGCTCAATTTGGGTAGTCGTTTGCGAACGGCTTAAACCAAGCGTTTCGTTCACAAACTTGTTCCCGAAATCAACCCAATTCAATTCTGGATAGGCAACGAGATGCGCATTGAAATTTCCTGTTGCACCTCCAAATTTTGCTGAAAATGGAACAGCCAATAGTTGCTTTTTCTGTGCCTCTAATCGCTCCACAAATACAAAAACCTCTTTGCCCATGCGGGTTGGAGAAGCTGGTTGTCC
>DMRV01000466.1:4719-17498 GCA_003456455.1 Flavobacteriales bacterium | reverse complement strand
GCATTGCCCCATTTGTCCAGCACATTGAAGTGGGAAGTTCCCTTTGTAGAGACCTCATGTCCCTCCAGATGAAAATCAAGTTCTGGATGAAGTGTTTCCAATCGTTTGGAAATATCTCTTGGATGCTGGTAACGATTCTTTACTTGCGAAATGGTTTTTATCCAATCTCCATCGTAAATATCCAAGTAACCAAAAATTAGTGCCATGATGGCTCCACCTAAACTTGGTCCGTTTGGCAGGTACAGCTCCTTGTTGTGCCAAGGAATATTCAATGGCTTTCGCCATACTGCACGGTAATTTTCAAAATCTTCTCTTCTTAAATAGCCGCCCCGCTCTTTAGAATCGGAACTGACCTTTCTGCCAATCTCACCTTTGTAAAAACCGGTTTCTCCTTCGTCTTTCAAAAAATCAAGAAAACTTCCAAAATGCGGAAAGTGAAGTAGGTCGCCTTCTTTTTTTCGCTCGTCACCATTAAAGAAAACGTCTTTCACACTCGGGTCTACTCGGAAGATTACTTCTAGTAATTCCAAATCAATGCTTTGGAAAGTATTGAGTAAAACTCCCGACTTTGCAAGGTCCATAGTTGGAGCCAATAATTCCGCCATTGGCATGGATCCGAATTGCCGATGCATTTCATATAAGCCTGCAATGGTTCCTGGTACCGCAGATGAAGCCAGTCCTACATGAAACGTCTCTATTTCAATTCCGAAATTCACGTTAATCGGGTAGAAGTCACGGTTTTCCAGTTCTGGTTTGCTCCGTGGAGTTTGCGTGAAGAAATCCAACATAACTGGCGCATGTCCATTCTGGAGACAAAGCGCGAAGCCTCCGGCACCAGCCGAAGCCATGCACGGTTCAGTAATAAACATGGCAAATGCTGCGGCAATACTAGCATCAAACGCATTTCCGCCAGCAAGGAGTATTTCCTTTGCTACTTCTAGCGTTTTCTCGTGTCCCGCAGATATGGCCTGTTGATTTTTCATTTCGGGATACGAAAATAGTTCAAACTGATGTCAAGCGCAGAACCTACGAATTCAATAACTTGCCGACTCTAATTCAGCTCAGGGTTTGGCAAAAAGGGTACGTGAAAATTCATATAAGTTACCGATGCGCATTCTCAATGCCATTATCGGAATGCTGCAACCTTTTGGGCTTATGCCAAAGCGTGTTGATGCTGACTCAATCACAAAAAAAGCAAAAAAGAGAACAGGACTTACTGATTTGGGTGATGGTATGCATCGCGTAGGGATGGAGGCGCTTACAGCAGCGGTTAACTCGTCACCAGTAACCAATTTTGGTAAGTTTTCATCCACGGGCTTTGGAGTAGATGCGTTATCTAATCGGTTAATGATGATTGATTATGTGAAGAAGCATCCAGAGGTTGCTGATATCAAAATCGAAAGACCTGTTTTTATAGTTGGATTCCCACGCACAGGCACAACGCTTTTACAGAATTTGTTGCATTTAAGTGAAGATAGACGCGCATTAGAGTTTTGGGAATTGGCTCGTCCAGTTCCTGTTTCTGATAATCCAGAAAAGGACATTGCCAAACGCCAGCGCATTACAAAAATGCGCTTGGCTATTGCCAATTTTGTGGTGCCAGAGATGAAGTTTATCCACGAGGTACGTCACAATTCATTGGAAGAATGCTGGTCGTTATTTATTCCGCAGTTTACCGTTCCCAATTGGGAAACAACTAGTCGCTGGCCGCAGTACGGGAAGTTTATCAATCAGCATAATATGACGCCTGCCTATGAGGAATACAAGAAGTATTTGCAGGTAATGGTTCATCGCGTTCCTGATAAGAAACTGATATTGAAATGCCCAGATCACATGTGGCATTTAGATGCACTTTTAAATGTTTTTCCCGATGCTTGTATTGTTTGGACACATCGCGACCCGAGCCGCAGCATCCCAAGTTATTGCAGTTTGGCTTCGCTTAATTGGCGGTTGCTTTATGGGGAGTTTGAACCGAGGGAATTAGGCCCCTACATTGAGGATAGATTTATTAAAGGAATACAACGCGGTTTAGCGGTGCGAGACAGGGTAGGAGAAGAGCGCTTTCTTGATGTCAATTTCAAAACCTTGCTTAACCAACCTGTAGAGGCGGTAAATAAAATCACTTCGCATTTTGGTCTAACGCCAGTTAGTGAGGAGAAGATGGATGCCTATTTGAATCGTGACCGACCTGATAATCGCGGTAAACACACGTACAAGGCCGAGCATTACGGGGTAGACACCAACAAGGTAAAAGAACGATACAAGGACTATATAAAGCGGTTCAATATTTCATTGAACTAATATCTGTATTCAGATTATTACATTCGCAAAGAGCAACACCTACGAATGACCCTGTCAACCCTACAGAATTTTCTTGAAGTATTTAGTTCCCTTTTTCAGGAAAGGGATGTGATTACTGCTGATTCCAATTTTAGAGAATTAGAAGAATGGTCATCCATGCAGGCACTTATCGTGATTGCAGCTATTGATGAGCATTTCGGCATTACTATTCCCGAACGAGATTTCAGAGCTGCACAGACCGTTTCGGATCTCCATCAGCTGACCTTAAAGCAATAGCATGTCTGGGTTAGTTGTAACAGGCGTTCGTATGGTTGGCCTATCAGCGGCTGTTCCCAATAACAGGGAAGACAATCAAGAATTAGACTCTCTGTCTGACAAGGCCAAAAATGAGATTATTCAGCAGGTAGGTATTCGTTATCGGTACGTTGCTCCTGATTCAATTACGGCATCTGATTTATGCGAATCGGCTGCCACGAAACTTCTTTCTGAACTTAATTGGGATGCAGAAGATGTTGGGCTTTTAGTTTTTGTGAGCCAAACTCCTGACCATTTAGTTCCGGGTTCTGCAACGCAGCTTCAAGCTAGATTGGGTTTGCCCCAAAGTGCTATGGTAATTGATGTGAATCAGGGCTGTGCTGGATACGTCTATGGCATGTCCATCGTTTCTGGTTTGATGAAAGCCTATGGAATTCCGAAGGCCTTGCTTTTAGTTGGTGACACGATAACCAAAATGGTTTCACGCGAAGACAATTCAATTTGGCCGATATTTTCGGATGCTGGTTCTGCCACTGCTTTTGAATTGGATGAAACAGCCACTGAAATGAATTTCAAACTCGGTTCAAAGGGCGAAGACTTCAAAGCAATTCATATTTCAGACGGAGGATTCCGTTCTCAAATAACTTCAAAATCGCTGATTGCTGAAAATGTAGCTGAAGGAATTGTAAGACAGAAAAATCAGTTGAGTATGAATGGTCAGGCCGTGTTCACTTTCGGACTTTCAACGGTTGCAAAAAGCATCTTAGAAATGCTGGAAGAACAAAAACGAACAGCTGATTCATTTGATTACCTCGTACTTCATCAGGCAAATCAGTTGCTCAATAATTCAATTGTGAGAAAGGCTGGGTTCAAACCCGAGCAATCGCCAAGTTCGTTGAGTAATTTCGGAAATACGAGTTGCGCTACGGTTCCTGTAACGCTGGTTTCGCAGCTATCCGAACAATTACGAAACGGTCACGTAAATCTTATGCTTTCAGGGTTTGGTGTTGGATTGTCATGGGCCAGTGTAACTTTGGAGACGGAAAATCTCGTTTGTCCTGAAATGATTTACGTTTGAGCGAAAAGACCGACATAACCGTTGTAGTACCCGTTTTCAATTCGGTTGAAACGTTGCGACCTGTTTACGAGCGGGTTGCAACTACGCTTGCAAAATTGAATAAGTCGTTCGAAGTGCTTTTTATCGAAGATGGTGGTCCGCTTACCAGTTGGAATGAACTGAAGTCTATTAAGAAAGCTTTTCCAGAAACGGTTTCGCTTATTCGTTTAGGAAGAAATTACGGACAGAATGCCGCTACAGTATGTGGGATTACTAATGCGCGTGGAGAGGTTGTCATCACAATTGATGATGATTTGCAAACGCCACCTGAAGAGATTGAAAAACTATTGAGAGCTTATGAATCGAATGGTTCAGCAGCAGTTTTCGGTGTGGCTTCCCAACAGAGTAATCCAATTGTAAAGCGCATTGGGTCTTACATGATTAAGAAGATTTTTGATTGGGTAGATGGTGCTGAAATAGGTTCTTCTTTCCGACTTATTTCGCCAGGATTAAAAGGAAAACTCAACAAACAAGCGCACGATCAACTTTTTCTCAACCAAGTAATTCATTGGTATACCGATGAGATAGAAAGTATAGAAGTACAACACGAATCTAGGACTGAGGGAAGTTCAGGCTACTCGTTTTTTGGGCTGGCAGGAATCGCCATGCGATTGCTGTTTTTTTACACTGATTTTCCACTCAGAATGATGAGCTACACGGGATTGCTGATAGCATTTGTATGTTTTGGATTGGGCAGCTACTTTGTGTACGAAAAACTTGTGATTGGTGCGGAGGCAGGTTTTGCTTCTCTTATTACCGCCATTTTCTTTACTACCGGAATCATTATGGTCTGTTTGAGCATTCTAGGCTCTTACATCAGTCGAATTTATTCTGACAGAATTAAACGACCTGTCTATTCAATCAAAACCAAGCTCTAATGCGTCTGCTGCGTTATGGCGTTACGCTTGAAACTCTCAAGTCCGAGCATTTGGAAATGGTGCGTCTTTGGCGGAATCAAGATTATGTTCGGAATAACATGCAGTTCAAGGAGCTACTAACCAGAACCAATCAACAAGAATGGTTCAATTCAATGGACCATGAAGCCAATCTCTATTGGGTAATCAGTTTCAACGATTACCCAATAGGTCTGATTCATATCAAGGATGTAGACTTGGATAATCTTTCGGGTGAAGCAGGAGTTTTTATTGGTGAACCGTCTTATTTGGAAATGCCTCAACCTATGCTGGCAATTTTATTTATGATGGAATTGGCATTTTATGCACTTGGTTTGAAGCAACTGAATGCGAAGATTAAAAGTGGTAATCAGCGTGCCATTTCTTTTAATCAAAAACTGGGTTACGAGTTGGTGCTTGAACAACCTGAAGGATTCCAATATTATCAGGCTTCTGATGCCAGTTTTCAATCCGTCACTAAAAGAATTCGGTTACAATCTGTACACATGTACGGTGGTGAAACGATTATTGAACAAGTATCGAAGCTCAACAACTTAGGTAGCGCCTTGATGAAAGGAATTTCCCGAGATGATGACTACTTCAAATCAAAGTTCATCTGACTCACCAACGTCTTGATTCCAGTTTCAGCGCCAGTCTAATTGGAAAGCAAGGATGTAGACCCCAGTAAATCATTCGGAAGGGAAACCACCACCGACCATTTGTCCATTTTCGTGTATCTAATTTTGGCCAGATATCCGTCATCGCTTGCCAAAACTGAACTTGGTTGTAGTTGAAGTATTCTTTCGGTGCGCGCCCTTTAAAAATCTCCATTCCAATATGAAACGTCAAATATTCGTTTGTGAAAACCATTGGTTTTTCCGCAAAGCAGAATAGATTTTGAGATAATGTGATTTCTACGAAAGGAACCCCGATACAGACTTCTGCCAGCGAAAACTTAGGGTATAGTTCGCGTTTGAAAACAAAGCAGTCAAATCCTGGGTGTTTCTTGCCGCGTTCTGTATACATCTCATCCAGCTCCTCAACGGATTTGAATTTCTCAGGAATGCGTCTACGATTAATCATGAACGCATCATGTCCAGCCTCTATGAACTCATTCACTACATCATAAAATTGTGGTCGGACCCCAATATCAACATTCGAGTAAATGATGTATTCGGCATCCGATTCGTCATACGCTCGGTCCAGAATGTCTTTTAAAATCGGTAACCGCATTTTACCATCGAATGTGGCAAGATTGCTCACATCACGTGTTAGGCTCTTACTAGCGGTAAACTCAGGCGGCACAATCTTTCTATCCTCTTCCGCTTGCGCTGAAAGTAGCTGAACCTTATGTGAATTTTTGCATTCGTTTTTAGCACGAATCATCGAAGCAATAGTCACTTCTTGCGCCAGTTTGAGGTCTGATGTTTCTGAAGGTTGAAACAGGTTGATTATGTGGGCAATTGAGTGCATTTTTGAATCCAAGGCGTAAGTAACGATTTTATAGAATTACACAGGTCTCGGGTTCAGAATAAACAGTTAATTTGTACTTGAACTAGGTCGATACTCACGGATGAAAACAGTGATAACAGCTCAAAACGATACCCTGTCCGAATATTTGGGCAAGGTTTGGAGATACCGTGCGTTCATTTTGGTATTGGCTAAGCGTGATTTGAAAATTAAATATGCGCAAACCTTTTTAGGTATTGTTTGGTCCATTGTGCAGCCGTTGGTTGCGGTAATTGTTTTTACGATGGTTTTTGGTGTTTTATTGAGTTTAGAAGCGCCATATCCTTATGTGCTTTTTGTGTTGAGTGGCGTTACCTGCTGGAACTTCTTCAGTTACATATTTAGTCAGGCTAGCAATAGTTTAATTAATGGTCAAGATTTAATTCGGAAGCTGTCGTTTCCTAAAATTATACTGCCCCTGTCCAAGGTTTTGGTAGCCTTTGTAGAATTGGGTTTTACACTTCTTTTGATGATACCTGTGTTCATTTATTATCAATCTACCGTCTATTGGAGTGCGCTCTTTTTTCCAGTAGTAATCTTCTTTATTTTGATTTTTTCTCTAGGTCTCAGCCTTATTTTGGCAGCGTCAACATTAAGGTTTAGAGACCTCCATCACGTTATTCCATTTCTTGTCAATTTCGGAATCTGGTTTACACCCGTTTTTTATCCAGTATCTTTAATTCCTGCTCAATTCAAGAATTTGATTTACATAAACCCAATGGCTTCGTTAATAGGACTAGCGAGGTGGAGTTTGTTTGGGGAGTCGATAAGTTACATGGCTTTGTTTGGCGTCCTCATTTCGGTCATGTTTCTGTTTATTGGAGTGATTTATTTTAAACGAGTAGAAGATAGAATATCAGAAACGGTTTAGCATGAGACGAGTTTTACTTGACGATAAATTGGAGACTGAATTTCAGAAGGATGGATATATACATGTTCCATTTCTTTCTAATGATGAAGTAAAGTTTTTATGGGACCAGTTTTCCGAAATTTTAAAAACCAGCCTAGGTCATGTTTCGCCTAGAGATGCTGGGCTTGATATGGATTATGAGATTACGTACGATTTCACTTTTATAGACAGAAACCCTGAACATAAGAGGCAGGTCTTGAAAGTGATTGATGAGGTTTTTAGGCCGCATTACGAGAAGATTCTAGATAACTACAAGCCGATTATTGCCAACTACATTCGAAAGAAAGAGCAAACAGGTGAAGTGCCCATGCATCAAAATTGGGCCTTTGCCGATGAACGAAAATGCAGCACTGTTTCTATTTGGGTACCATTAGTTGATAGTCATCGTGGCAACGGAGCACTAGAGGTTGTCCCCAAATCACACAAACGTTTTGGTGAACTTCGTGGGCCTATGATTCCGTGGGAGTTGGAAAAAATCAAGGACGAGATTGTAAAGAATGATCTTGTGACCTGCGGAATAAAGGCGGGTGAAGCCATCATTCTCGATGATAGCATTGTTCATTATTCTTTTCCGAACACGACCAAGGATTTAAGAATTGCTATTCAACTCATTCTTATTCCCGATGAGGAGCCTGCCATTCATTATCACATGGATCAGCAGAAGAGCATGACTTCGGTTAATGTTTTGGAGGTAAGCCACGATTTCTTCATGGAATTCAACCCATGGAAGCAGCCGACAGGAACCAATAAAACAGGGGAGAGGAAGTACAAACAAAAGGATTTGACGTATCCAGAATTCAAGAAACGGGTTGGTGGAATGAGATTTGATCAAAAACCAACCTTTATCCAAAAAGTGAAATCAGTTTTTTCATGAATAACTGCTTGAGAGATAAGGATCTTGCTACAAAGCTCGAAAACGATGGCTTTGTACTTGTGCCGTTTCTCAATTCTGAAAAAGTAGAGGAGCTCAATAGGATTTATTCTGAAATTGATTTCCAAACGGAAGAGCTTTTTTGGTCGTCCTCGTTTCTAGAAAGCAACGAGCAGAAAAGGCAATTGACTTTATCTGCAGATTCAGTCGTTTCAGAGAATATGAATGAGATACTTGAAGATTTTAAGCCACTTGGCGCTTCGTTTCTCACCAAGTTTCGGGGAGAGTATTCCGAAATGCCAATCCATCAAGATTGGACGGTGGTTGATGAAAATCAGTTCGGTTCGTACACTATTTGGATTGCATTAACGGATACCACAGCTGAAAATGGAGCGCTGGAAGTCATTCCAGGAAGCCATCGAATGTCAACCTCTTTGCGCAGCCCATCACTTCCAGTAAGTTTTGAAAGCCTGAGGAGTAAATTACGGCCGTATTTACAATTGCTTCCGATGAGAGCAGGAGAAGCGCTCATTTTCAATCATGCATTATTGCACTCTTCACCGGCAAATACCAGCAAAATACCTCGCGTAGCTGCTACCTTCGGTTTTGTGCCGAAAGACGCATCACTTTGCATGTATTATAGAAAAGGTGAAAGTAAAGTTGCAAAATATGACATGCCTGATGATATGTTTATTCGCTACAATGATATTCGGCATGAGCCGTTAATCGGGACATTGAATAAGGAATTTGATTATACCGTTAAAGAAGTTACGAGAAAGGAGATGGAAGAGACGTTAGGGAATCCACCAAGAACATCTGAAACAGAGTCGCTTTTTAAGAATGCTGCGAATCAAGAGCATTTCGATAAGAACGGATTTGTTACAATTCCTGTACTGGAGAGAGCTGAAATTGATGAGTTGCTGAAATTCTACAAGGAGCTTGGGCTGAAGGATGAAAAAGGCTACGGCTTTCATGTTGGTATGGACAATCCCGATAAGAATCTTGTCCGTTCTATGGTTGAAAAAGTGAAAAGTCTTGCTCAACCAAAGGTGGAATCTCATCTGCTAGATACCCAGATGTTCACAGCGTCATTTGTAGTGAAAGATCCGAATCCACAGGGCGTAGTGCCGCCTCATCAGGATTGGTCGTTTGTGGAAGATGAGAAAAAGCACTGCTCCGTTACCTGTTGGATTCCGCTGCAAGATGTGAATATTAGCAACGGTTGTATTGGTGTTATTAGAGGCAGTCACAAGTTTTTTGACAGTGTTAGACCTTCGCCTTCTCCGCAGGTTGAAACGCCACTTAAGAACCACATGTATACCATCTTTCCATATTTAGAATTGCTAGAAATGAAAGCTGGTGAAGCACTGTTTTTTGATAATCGAACGTTTCATGCTTCGCCTCCAAATACCACCGATATTCCTCGAATAGCGATTGGTTTGGGCTTCACGCAAAAATCTGCTGAGATTAGGCATTACAACCTCAAACCTGGCACTACAGATACACTTCTCAAGTATAAGATTGATGCTGATTTTTTCTTGAAATACGACAATGCAGCGCTTTCAAGAATGTACGATGCCAACGAAGCCATTGATGGCTACGAATTGCTTGGTGAGGTGCCTTACAAGTGGAAAGACTTGGGTAACGAAGAGCTAAAAAAGTTGATGACCGATGGAGGAAGTGAGTTCAATATTCCTTTGGTAGAAACAATGACGAAACTGTTTGGAAATCAAACACAGGAAAGTCAAACGGAACCCCAAACTGTACAAGAATTACCAGCGGAGCCAGTTTCAGAAGTAGTTACAGCGACAAGCGAGCCTTTTTGGAAGGTTTACACACCTATAAATGTTTACAAAGAGTTCCGTTTTAGATTGACAGGAAAATCATAACATGTTCGAGTTCCGCAATAGAATGGTACCTGTGTTCAAGGATGAACAACGTCAAGCTCAGTTTGAGCGAGACGGTTACACGGTTGTACAGTTTTATACCGAGGCTGAGATGGCGGAGCTGAACAAATTGTATAACGATTTGCATCCTGCTGATGAGCAGGGCTTCTATCCAAGCACGTTCTCTAAAGACAAGAATTATCGCCAAAAGGCAGATGAAGAAATCCGAAGAATCGGAAACAGAACTATAGAAGATACGTTGCATAATCATCGTGTGGTTTGCGGAAGTTTTATTGTCAAATATCCTGGGCCAGAAAGTGAAATGTGTGTACATCAGGACATGACTTTGGTGGACGAGACTCAGTTCACAGGCATGAATATTTGGACGCCTTTGGTTGACTTGACCGATGATAATGGTGTCTTGTATGTGCTCCCTAAAAGTCATCGTATTTGGCCAACGTATAGAGGTGCTACAGTTCCAAATATCTATCAGGATGTGTCGAAGGAAATCATTGATTACATGACTCCGCTATATCTGAAAGCGGGTGAAGGAGTAATCTTCGACCAAAGTATTATTCACTATTCACCACCAAATATTTCTAACGATAAGCGTGTTGTAACGAACATATATTTTTCTCAGAAAGATGCGAAGTTCAGAACTGCATACTACAATTCTGAAGTAGCGGTTGACAAGATTGAACTGTTTGAACAGAGCGATTCGTTTATGACGGGTTTTGAACAGTTTGGTGATAATATTTATGACCGGCCCAAGATTGGCAAGAGTCTCGGCCTTTTCGATTACCATTTCAATCGCTTGACGGTTAAAGATTTGGAACAGAACTACAGAAAGGGGAAAGTTCCAGCTATTTTTAAAGATGAAACCCTTCAGGCTAATTTTGATAAGAACGGCTTTGTCAAAATACCATTTCTGAGCACAGAGCAGATAGCCGAGTTGGACCAGCTATTTGATGATATGCACCCGGAATTACCAACTGAGGGTTTTGTTTCTGGTAGTTATTCTTCCGATATGGAATACAAGCAGAAGGCTTCTGATAATTTCAAACGCATATTTCACGAAAGCTACGAGCGCTATTTTCAGAACTATACTGCTTTTGGTGGTTCGTTCCTTTTTAAAATTCCGTCCGAGAATTCAGATTTGGTCTTACATCAGGATTGGACGATTGTAGATGAGGAGAAATCTGTTGCGCTGAATTGCTGGGTTCCACTGTGCGATACAGACCAAAATAACGGAACATTAATGGTAGTTCCAGGTTCGCATTATCCTAATTTCCCAGTTAATCGGGCACCAACGCTTGATTTTTGGTTTAATGGAAATGATGCTTTGATTCGGGAGAAATTGGTTCCCATGAACGCGAAGGCTGGCGAAGCAGTAATCCTCAATCAGAGTTTGATTCATTATTCGCCACCGAACCATTCGGAAAAAATCAGAAAAGCAATTACCTCAGGCATCAAAACCAAGGATGCACCAATGCAGTTTTTCTACTACGATAAAGGTGCTCAGAAACCTGAGCTTGATGTGTATGCTATGGATGAGAATTTCCTAATCATGTTTGATGATTTTGGAACAGATATTTTCCTTCCACCAAAACATGGTAAGAAGCTGAAAACCGTGAACTACGAATTGCCGAAACCAAATCAAAGGGAAGTTAAAAGACTGCTTGCCAAGTTTGCTGGTGAAGAAATTCAAAAAGAGATCATTGAAGAAAAAGAGGTCGTAGTTGATCAGCCTGATACCAATGCACGTTCATTTTGGGAAACCTATACGCCAACAAATGTGGTAAAGGAGATAATGAGTCGACTATCGAACGATTGAGCGAATCGAAACGTACATATCTGAAAGATGCTGAACTAGATAAGCAGTTAAACCAAGAAGGTTTTGTGGTTGTCCCATTTTTGAGCGGGTCTGAAGTTGAGGAGCTGAAACAAGTTTATTTTGGATCGCATTCAGAAGAGCAAGTTGCGTTCTACGCCACAGCGCATCATCAAGATTCGGATTTCAGAAAAAAGATGAGCGTAGCTATATCAGCTGTTTTAGAGCCACACGCTGCTACGGTTTTTGTTGATTGTGATTTACTTGGTGCATCATTTATCGTAAAAGCACCGAAGGCCAAAAGTTCTCTTCAGCCGCATCAGGATTGGAATATTGTGGATGAAACTGAGTTCCGTTCCTTTAATGTCTGGATCCCTCTCGTTGACTTAACTGAAGAAAATGGAGCAATACAGGTGTTGCCAAAAAGCCATAATTGGCTTAGAGGTTATCGCCATTCAAGTATTGAATGTGCATATCGGGAAGTGCATGATTTGGTTTGGGAAAGTATGAAGCCGCTTTATATGAAAGCAGGCGAAGCATTGATTTATGATCACGCGTTGCTTCATGCATCTAAGGCCAATAAATCGGATGAAAAACGAATTGCTGTGGCGAGCGGAGTAATGCCTTCCAATGCGCAGATGTATTTCTATTGGAACAATAATGGAACGATTGAGCAATACGAGAGCAACACCGACTTCTTTATGACCGAGAACATTTTTGCTGGGCCAGCAGGCCTTGCAAAAGTTGCTGATTTGGATTATGATTTCCCTACTGTTGAAGAAGAACGGTTCTATCGTTTTATCGGAAAAGAGCCACCTGTTAAGGAAAGCACCCAGGTACAAGTTGTACGGACTAAACCCGAAGAGCAGGATTTACGATTGTGGAAGGTTTATACTCCAATGAATATTCTACGTGAGATTAACTACCGTATTACGGGAAGAGGGTGATGGATCACGAGCCTATTTTTAGAAACCGAGAATTGAACGCGAGACTTTTCGAGGAAGGATTCATTACGCTGCCTTTTTTGAATTCTGATGAAATAGAGAGTCTCAAAGAAATTTTTTGGAAGTACCACTCACAGGATGAAGTAGAAGGGTTGTACGTATCTGCGCATTACAAGGACGATGAGCAGATTCAGTTTATGAGCGATGAGATTCAACGCGTATTTAAACGCGCAATAGACGAGCATATTGAAAATGGAATGAC
>DMRV01000466.1:0-4696 GCA_003456455.1 Flavobacteriales bacterium | reverse complement strand
CTTGATGATGTGAACGATGAAAACGGTTGCATGTATGTGTTACCCAAGAGTCATGAGTACGCTCGGGGTTATCGTCACGTCACAATACCAAGTATTTTCGGCCAAATCTATGACGCTGTTTGGAGTCAAATGATTCCAGTCCATCTGAAAGCGGGAGAAGCAATTGTTTTTGATCATGCACTTGGTCACGCATCTAAACCCAATGCTGCTAATACGGTGAGAATCGCAGCTACTCATAGCTTGATTTCTAGAAATCCAGAAATGCGGTTTTACTGGAACAATAACGGAGTAGTAGAAGAATTTGTAGGCGAAAATGGCTTCTACAATACCGAAGAAGCTAAAACTGGCGCAGGGGATTTAATGAAAATTCGAGATGTGGATTTTGAGATGAAGCAGTTTAATCAGGAGGAGTTTAATACTTTGATAGGCGTAGAAAAAGAAGTAGTGCAAAAGCCAAAGTTTCGCAAGAATTGGATTCAAAGAATCTTTCATTGACCATGTTTGAAAATCTATTTAAGAAAAAGTCTCCAGCGGCAATTGAAAAACAAGAGCCATCACATCAACCAAAGGATGTTGGTGCTTTTTATGACCAGTACAATGATGCTTTTCTGAAAGTTTATGGCGAGGTAATTCAAGCTTTCAGAACATACGATGTGGCCAAATTGCTTGATTATCAGATTGAAGCAATGGAGCTCAAACCAGGAATGAAGGTGGTGGATGCTGGCTGTGGTGTTTGTGGTCCAGCTATCCATTTCGCGAAGCACGCGGATGTGGAAGTTCATGCGGTCACCATTAGTCAGGAGCAGTTCAATCGTTCGAAAGAACGGATAGCTGCTGCAGGAATGGAAGATAAAGTGTTCGTTTACCTTGGCGATTACCATGAGCTTTCATCCACCCTTCCGAGTAAGGATTTTGACCGCGTTTATTTCTTGGAATCCTTCGGTCATTCTCCTTATCACCACAAAGCCATCGATTCGGCGTGGAAAGTGTTGAAATCAGGTGGGGTGCTCTACATCAAGGACCTTTTTAGGCGAGAACCACTTTTACCCGAACATGTTCCAGCAATCGAACGGGAAATCAAAAAGATAAATGATGCTTACCGCTACAACATTGCTGATCTTTACGAGGTGTTGCAGCATATTAGAAAGGAAGGATGGATTCTGTCTAAACTGAAAACAGTTGACCTTCCAATGTCAGATTTTGAGAACCTTACCATCTCAAACGAATTTCAGGAATTAACAGGAATCGCTAAAATTGAAGGTTGGGACGATTATGTTTTTCCAATCGATTTCTTCGAGCTGCATTGCATCAAACCTGAGTTCGATTTGAGTAACGGTCTCGACAAATATTTTCTTCAGAATTTAATGTACATGAAGGTTCATGGGAAAAAAGAAGAAGAATTGTGAAATTGTATACCATGTTAAATCCGCTCCATTGACGTATAGGTAATTGATGTTTGTTAATGGTGAAAAAAATCGCGATTTTATTCCTTTCGTTACTTGTGACAATCTTTTGTACAGAGGTGTGTCTGCGGTTGGCAGGTTTTGAACCGTATCAACTCCCAGGGTATTCATTCGTTAGCGAACCGACTAATTGTTTTGGTAAAGACTCTCTAGGTGTTACGTTATTACCAGGGAAATTTCGTGTAGACATTAATAATGGCCTGATCCATGACGTGACCCATGGATTAGATTCTACTAGACTCACGGGTTCAACACTGCCAGATACGTTGAACCTGCCGTTAATTCATGTTTACGGTTGTTCTTACGTTTACGGACAGGGGGTAAGTGATTCTGAAACCTACCCCTACCTGCTACAGGATGCGCTTCCTAATGCTCGTGTTGTCAATTACGCGGTTCCAGGGTACGGTACTCTACAAGCGTTTCTGAAACTGAAGAAAAACCTTTCCACGGAAGAAGCACCAAGTTTGGTGATTCTTAATTATGCCACTTTCCATGAAGAAAGAAACTTGCTATCCCGAAGCTTTATTGATAAACTTTATACCGGATTCAGATTAATGGATGTAGAAAAACCGAAAATGGTATATCCTAAAATTTCGATGGATAAGGATACGTTTGAAATCCAATATGTGAATGTTGTAGACGAGTTTACGCCATTGCCAATGCGAGAATGGTTTGCTTCGATAAACCTAGTAGATACAAAACTCAGTGCGGTCAAAAGCGAGGAGGTACTGAACTACAATGCATCTAAAACACTTCTAAGTTCAATGGCTGACCTTTGTATTCAACATGATGTTCAGTTACTGGTAACAAACATTGATGAGCGCCAAGATTCTTACGTTATTGAAGATTTCTGTAGTACCGAATCTATTGCATATGTAAGTATTTCTCCAGATTTCAGCAACGATTCGTATCGGAATTTGCCATTTGATAATCATCCAAGTGCGTTGGCTCATAAGTTTTATGCTGACAAGGTTGTGGCCTATTTAGTAGAACAGAAACTAGAGATTCATTCTTGGGTCACAAAGAATCAAAACTTGCTTACTCGTTGAAAATATGGGGAGACATGGTATGTTTGAGGCGTATTTATAGTTGGTAACCAAACTTATATAACCTGTGGTTGAAGATTATGCGATTCGAATAGAGGGATTGGGTAAGAAGTTTTCTGGAAAAAATCAGGATGATTTCTGGGCTTTAAGTGATGTTGATTTAGAGATTAAGAAAGGAGAAGTGATTGCCATTATCGGTAAGAACGGTGCGGGAAAAAGTACGTTGCTAAGTATTCTCAGCGGTGTGTTAAAACCAACCACGGGTAGAATTACAATCAATGGACGTATTACAGGCATTCTAGAAATTGGAACAGGATTTCACCCTGACCTTACGGGAAGAGAAAACGTGTATTTGAACGGAGAATTGAATGGGGTGACCAGGAAATCTGTTGATGCAGTGTTTAATGAGCTACTCGAATTCAGCGAATTGAAAGATTTTATCGAAAAGCCAGTGAAGACCTACTCAAGCGGAATGTTCATGCGATTAGCATTTTCCGTGTTTGCTTTTCTTAACCCAGAGATACTTTTGCTTGACGAGGTGTTTTCGGTTGGAGATGCAGCATTTCAAAAAAAATGTCTCGAAAAAATCAGAGAACTTATAGGGCATGGAACGACCGCAGTGCTAGTTGCACACAACATGAACGATGTAACAAACATTTGCAAGCGTGCTTGTATTCTTCAAGAAGGTAAGGTCATTATGCATGGCAAAGCGTTTGATGTTGTTCAACATTATCTAGAACGGATTCTTTTAGATAACTTTTCTGATAAACCCTTGGCTACAGTTGAGCGAAAGGAATTTGTTCCTGGAGAGGCTAACAACGGTAGCATTGAGTTGAAATCCGCAGAAGTTCGAAATGCTATAAAAGGCCTTGGTCGTCAAATAACGAGAGAAGATGAAATCGAAATAGAGCTTCGATTCGCTCAAACTGACATAAGTTCTACTCAAATTCTACTCTCAATAACCAACGCATCTGGAGTTATAGTATTGATGGATTCTTATGGGGTTCGTAAAGATTATGTGGAGACTAAAAATGAGCGTGGTATCTATGCTGAAACCGTGGTCATTCCTGGAAGTTTACTTAACAAGGGACTATATTTTGTAAACTTCATGCTCGGAAAAAACCTTGATACAAGTACGAAAGCTGTTGAAGTTTGGAATGTACTTTCATTCAAAATTGAACTTAATGACTGGGAGAAGGACAGGCTTTGGAGTTTGGAGATAGATTCAGTCCTGAGACCCGATCTTAAGTGGAAGTCAGAACGGATTAGTTAAATAACTTCTGAATCAAACGCGCGAATGGGCTCTGTTTTATGTCGCTAGGAAGACCTAGGAAATCGAAGTCAGCATGAGTAAGTTGCCGTGTGTCATAGTTTTCCACCGAACCTAGCCGTTCCATTTCAGTTGGCTTTTCAAGCCTAGAGTTGCTCAGCAGATACTCAATGTTGTTTCCAGTAAAAGTTTCAATTACCCCATTCTCCTGATTGAGATAATATAATCGAAGCTCAGCAGTTTTATTAGTCACAGCGCATGCCGTGGCAGGCCGGATAACGTCAGACATGTTATCTCGAGATCCATGAATAAGTCGATGGTCATAAATGAGTGCTTGTCCAGCTTTAAGGTAAAGTTTGGTCATTGTGTTCCAAAAAAACTCCTGTAGATCATTGGTTCTGTCAGGAATGTTGGGGCCACGATAGGTTGGTAAAAGTTTGTGGCTACCAGGCAAAACCTCAATTACTCCGTTTACCTCGTCAAGGTCTATTAACGGCACCCAAACGTTGCATGACCGGAAAGGACCTTCGTGGACCAGGTTCCAGTCTAAATGAGGATGAGAAACGCCTTTTCCAGGAGGTTTTACTACGAAGGTGCCACCCAGAATTAGAGGATTATGAAAGTATTGTTCCACCTGTTCTTTATAGGTCGATTTAATTTTTTCATTGATTCTTCTTTTATAGTCAAGGTCATTCGAATGCGTGCTCGCAAAAATTTCATTCGTCTCATCAACTGTTAGCCTTTGATAAAAGTCCTTTAGGTCTGACACAGTTGCGGAGTCAAAGAATGGTACTACTACAAAACCATTATCTAGTAATTCTTTTTCAAGTAAAGGGTCTTTCAGAGATTGCCTAGGAATTTTCATTTGACTATAGCTAAAATTGCGTAAATAAATAATTCAATGCTAGATTATGGCA
>DMRV01000244.1 GCA_003456455.1 Flavobacteriales bacterium | reverse complement strand
TATTCGAAATGAACCCTGAGTTGGAGAAAGCAGGCCGTGTGGCTGATTTCCTTGAATTAGGAGAACTTTTCGCCAAAGATGCTTTGGAAAGAAACGAAAGCTGTGGAGGTCACTTCCGAGAGGAGTCTGTAGAACTAGACGGAGAACAAAAAGGAGAAGCCAAGCGTGATGATGAAAACTTCACGTTCGTATCTGCTTGGGAGTGGACTGGAGACCCAGGTGAATCAACACTTCATAAAGAACAACTTGAGTTCAACGATATTGAGCTTAAGCAAAGAAGCTACAAATAAGAAATCCGAGAGACATGAATTTAACACTCAAAGTCTGGAGACAGAAAGACGGAAAAGCTAAAGGAGCGCTTGAATCATACGAGGTAAAAGACGTATCGCCCGATTCATCTTTCTTGGAAATGCTTGACATGGCCAATAACGACCTTATTGAAGGAGGGAAAGACCCAATTGCCTTTGACCATGATTGTCGTGAAGGAATCTGCGGGTCTTGCTCATTGTACATAAATGGCGAAGCGCACGGACCAGGACGTTTAATTACAACCTGTCAATTACACATGCGCTCGTTCAAGGATGGTGAAACGATTTACATCGAGCCGTTCAGAGCTGCTGCATTCCCGGTTATCAAGGACGTTATGGTTGACAGAAGTGCTTTCGACCGTATTCAACAAGCTGGAGGATATGTTTCTGTAAACACTTCCGGAAATACCCAGGACGCTAACTCATTGCCTATTCCAAAGGCTGATGCGGATAAAGCATTTGATGCCGCTACCTGCATTGGTTGTGGAGCCTGCGTTGCTAGTTGTAAAAACTCCTCAGCTATGCTTTTCGTAGCCGCTAAGGTTTCTCAGTTTGCGCTACTTCCGCAAGGAAAGGTGGAAGCCAAAAGACGTGTGCTGAATATGGTAAAGCAGATGGACGAGGAAGGATTCGGAAACTGTACCAATACAGGTGCCTGCGAAGTAGAATGCCCGAAAGGAATTTCTTTAGAGAATATTGCTCGCATGAACCGCGAATACCTTTCTGCTGCCGTTGCAAGCGAGGAGTAAGTAATCCATAGTTCCGCAAACGTTAATCGTGAATGGAAAGTGTAACCACGGGTCACTGGATATTTGCAGGGGTTTTTTCCTTGGTGTTTATCATCGGAATTATCTATGCGTATAAAGACGACATCAAAAAAAGACCGGACCTTTTTTCTGGTTCGTTCAAGTTTTTTTTAGGTGTAATTCTAATAGTTATGGTTCTTCTTGTAATCAAGATGATAAACCGTTTGGGCTGACATTATGAACACTTGTCGTTGACAAATAGATGAGTGGAGAATTCGGGCGTGTCTTGTTGTTTTCTAATCTTACCAAAACAACCCCGCCAAAATGATAATTACTAGCATCTTATTTGCAGCAGTACTTATAACGTACATCTACTTCCTGCACGAGGAAGAAGTCGTTTAACTGAAGCAAGTCGTATTTAAGTCTCTTCTGAGAGTTATTCCTTAAGAAACTTCTTTTGGAATAGTATAACTAGCGCCATTCCTATCGTGATTGCCGAATCAGCAACATTAAATATTGCGTTGAAAAACAGGAAGCGATTTCCGCCCCATATGGGCAGCCACTCTGGAAAAACCCCTTCAATTAAGGGGAAATAGAACATGTCAACCACTCTTCCGTGGAGCAAGGAGGAGTAACCACCTTCCTCGGGAAATAAGTTCGCTACATGTCCGTAACTGTCGTTGAAAATGATGCCGTAAAATGTGCTGTCAATGATATTTCCGAGCGCGCCAGCAAACACGAGTGAAATGGATATAATCACGATGTTTTCAGCTCCTTTTTTTATGATGCTGAACAAATACCAACCGATTGCCATCACGGCAATAATCCGGAAAATGCTGAGCGCCAATTTCCCCATCTCACCTCCGAACTCCATGCCGAAAGCCATTCCCACGTTTTCAGTAAAGTGAAGAATAAACCAATCAGCAATGTGATGCTCTTGGCCAAGAGTCATGGTCGTTTTAACCCAAACTTTTGAAATTTGGTCAATTGCCAGAACGGCAAATATGATTGCGAGTGCTTTCTTCAATTGAGTTCAAAACAAAAGAGGCCAAAACTTCAGCCTCTAGTTATTCTTTGGTTTGGTGAAAAAATTACCCTTGAGCATTCTTGGCCTCAATGCTTAGCGTAGCATGAGGAACAATTCGAAGTCGCTCTTTTGGAATTAACTTGCCTGTCACTCTGCAAATACCATAAGTGCCATTCTGAATACGAATCAGTGCATTTTCCAAGCTCTGTACGAACTTCTGCTGACGTCCAGCCAATTGGTTGATTTCTTCTTTAGAAAGCACGTCTGAACCTTCATCCATCAACTTGAATGTTGGTGCAGTGTCTTCTGTTCCGTGATCATCCTTATGAGATATTTGATCTACTAAGAGTTGAAGGTCCTCCTTTGCTGTATCAAGCTTCTCCGTAATAATCCCTTTAAACTCGTCTAGCTCGTCCTTTGAATATTTCGTCTTATCTGACATGGTAATAATGTTTAATTCAATATAGTAATATTTATCTGTGTTTTAAGGTCACCAACCAGTTCAACTTCGACTGATTCAGGTGAATCTAAAACTGAAACGAGCTCTAAATTTTCAGCCAGTGTTTCAGCGCAAATATATTTAAGATTGTTAGTTACCGCCTTGCTAATATTTGCTTGATCTAAAATGGACAAGTTTATGCGGTCTGTGACCTCAAATCCTTTATCCTTTCTCAAATTCTGAATACGATTTACCAACTCTCTGGCCAATCCTTCTTCTTCGAGCTCTTCAGTAAGGGTTAAATCCAATGCTACCGTAATTCCTCCTTCGGATGCAACTGCCCAGCCTGGAATGTCTTTCGAAACAATTTCAGCATCTTCTAGCGAAATGCTAACTGTTCCTCCGTCTATAGTCAAATCATATGTTCCAGCGGATTCGAAAGCTGAGATTTGTTCTTGGTTTAGTTGACTAATCGCACCAGCAATTTGCTTCATCTGCTTGCCATATTTAGGCCCTAGCGTTTTGAAGTTTGCCTTGATGGTTTTCTCAATCACGCCAGCCGTTTCCTTCAAATATTCCAATTCTTTCACGTTTACTTCGGACAGAATGAGGTTCTCAACCGCCTTCAACTGGCGTTCAAATTTCTCATCAAGAATAGGAATCATAACCTTAGCCAAAGGCTGACGAACACGGTGCTTTTCCTTTTTTCGAATACTTAAAATCAGAGACGTTGCCTTCTGTGCAATCGCCATTCGCTCCTCCAAATCAAGGTCAATAGCATTCTTATCTGCCACAGGCATTTCAGAGAGATGAATCGATTCTGATTTATCTCTTCCTGTTACCGCATTCAAATCCAAAAACAGCTTATCTGCATAGAATGGCGCAATCGGACTCATCAGTTTTGCAACAGTCTCCAAACACGTATAAAGCGTTTGATAAGCCGCTGATTTATCCGGTGAAGGCTCTCCTTTCCAGAATCGTCTTCGGCATAAACGAACGTACCAATTACTCAGGTTTTCATTCACAAATTCTTGAATGGCACGACCAGCCTTTTTCGGCTCAAACTCCATGTAATGCTCATCAACCTCCGCAATAAGCGAGTTGAGTTTAGACATCACCCAACGGTCAATTTCCGGACGTTGATCCAAAGGAATCTCGTTCTCGCTGAAATCGTAACCGTCAATATTCGCGTAAAGCGCATAAAACCCGTAAGTATTGTACAGCGTTCCGAAGAACTTGCGCTGAACCTCCCCGATTCCTTCAATATCAAATTTGAGGTTATCCCAAGGCTCAGCGTTGGTGGTCATGTACCAACGTGTGGCATCTGGCCCGTACTTTTTGATGGTATCAAACGCATCTACAGCATTGCCAAGACGCTTGGACATTTTCTGTCCTTGCTTGTCCAGCACAAGACCGTTTGAAACCACATTCTTGTACGCTACAGAGTCGAAACACATCGTTCCGATGGCGTGAAGTGTGAAGAACCAACCGCGAGTTTGATCCACGCCTTCCGCGATAAAATCGGCAGGGAAATAACTCTTTTCGTCTATCAGTTCTTTGTTCTCAAACGGATAGTGCAATTGAGCGTACGGCATGGCGCCTGAATCAAACCAAACGTCAATCAAATCTGCTTCGCGCTGCATCGGCTTTCCGCTTTCAGACACCAGTACCACATCATCCATATACGGACGGTGCAAATCGAACACATCGTAGTTCGATTTATCCATGTTTCCTGGTATGAAATCGGTCAGTGGATTTTTATCCATCAAACCAGCAGCAACGGCCTTTTCGCACTCTGCTTTCAGCTCTTCTGCCGAGCCAATGCACTTGCGTTCGACTTTATCCTCCGTTGACCAAATTGGCAGCGGAATTCCCCAAAAACGAGAACGCGAAAGGTTCCAATCTTGAAGGTTTTCTAACCAGTTTCCGAAACGACCTGTTCCTGTGCTTTCTGGTTTCCAATTGATGGTTTTGTTGAGTTCAATCAAGCGGTCTTTAGCGTCTGTGGTGCGGACAAACCACGAATCCAACGGATAGTAAAGAATCGGTTTATCTGTTCTCCAGCAATGTGGATAGCTGTGCTCGTATTTCTCTACTCGGAAAGCCTTGTTTTCCTCTTTCAATTTGATGGCAATTCGCTCATCTACAGACAAATAGTTATCTCTTCCCTGCTTCTTGGTCTGCTCCGCAATTTCTTCTTCCGTGTAATATTCGGCTTTCACGTATTCTCCAACAAAATCGGTCACTTCTGGACGGAAACGTCCCTGCAAATCAACCAATGGAACTTGGTTTCCTTCGCCATCATCAACAAGCATTGCTCCCATTCCAGCAATCTTGGCAACCCGCGCATCATCCGCACCAAAAGTTGGCGCAATATGCACGATTCCTGTACCATCTTCGGTAGAAACGAAATCTCCAGCAATTACCTTGAATCCTTCGCCATCAGGCTGAGCGTATGGCATCAGTTGCTCGTACTTGGTTCCAACTAATTCAGCGCCTTTAAACTCAGCAACTACTTGGTAAGGGATTTTCTTGTCGCCAGCGTTGTACTCATCAAAAGACAACTCCGCATTCTCTGGTTTGAACCATTTTCCAACCAAAGCTTTAGCCATAACCACAACCGTTGGTTCAAATGTGTACTGATTGAACGATTTCACCGCTACGTAATCAATCTTCTCGCCCACAGCCAAAGCTGTGTTTGAAGGAAGAGTCCATGGAGTGGTTGTCCAAGCAACGAAGTAGACTTTCCCTCCGAGTTTCTCATCCAAACTTTCTGCGCGAAACTGCGCCACAACTGTAGTGTCTTTTACATCACGATACGTTCCCGGTTGGTTCAACTCATGAGAGCTTAATCCCGTTCCCGCCTTTGGCGAATAAGGCTGAATAGTGTAACCTTTGTACAGCAAACCTTTGTCGAAAAGGTTCTTCAACAGCCACCAAACAGATTCAATGTATTTGTTCTCGTACGTCACGTACGGATGTTCCATATCAACCCAATACCCAATTTTTCGGGTGAGGTCGTTCCAAACGTCCGTGTACTTCATAACAGCCTTTCGGCAGGCGTCATTGTACTCCGCAATAGAAATGGTTTTCCCGATGTCTTCCTTGGTAATTCCAAGCTCCTTCTCTACGCCTAACTCAACTGGGAGTCCGTGCGTGTCCCAACCAGCTTTACGCTTTACCTGGTAACCTTTGAGCGTGCGGTATCTGCAGAAAATATCCTTGATTGTACGCGCCATAACGTGGTGAATGCCGGGCATTCCATTCGCAGAGGGAGGCCCTTCGTAAAAAACGAACGGTTCTTGGCCTTCTCGCGTATCGACACTTTTCTGGAAAATGTCATTCTTTTCCCAGAATTCTAAAATTTCATCTGCTACAGCTGGTAAATCAAGCTGTTTGTATTCCTTGTACTTCTTGCTCATAGGTGTTTTCAAACGGAGCGCGAAGATACAAAACGGCTTTGTTCCTAATTAACCTTGAAACCAACTCAACGACAAAGCGGAATACAAATGTTGAAGTTTAACTTATTCGTTAAGACCTTTCATGCTTAACGCGATACGTTTTCTAGCGGCATCAACCTCCAGAACTTTCACTTTTACATGCTGATTTACCGAAACAACATCGGTTGGTTCTTTGATAAATCGGTCTGCCAATTGCGAAATGTGTACCAATCCGTCTTGCTTCACTCCAACATCTACAAATGCCCCAAAAGCCGTAATGTTGGTCACAATTCCGGGTAATTCCATTCCTGGAATTAGATCTTGGATAGATTTTATATTTGCATCAAACTCAAACAGTTTAATGATTCGCCTTGGGTCACGGCCAGGTTTCAATAACTCTTCCTTAATATCCTTCAGCGTAGGTAAACCAACCTCTTCACTCACATACTTATTAAGTTCAATTGAATTAGCCAACTCCTCATTTCCGAGCAAATCAGCCACGGAAACCTTCAGGTCTTTAGCCATGCGCTTTACCAGCGAATAGCGCTCTGGATGAACAGCAGAGTTATCCAACGCATCTTTCCCATTAGGAATACGCAAGAAACCAGCCGCTTGCTCAAACGCTTTTGCACCTAAACGCGGCACTTTTTTCAACTCTTCTCTTGAAGCGAAAGGTCCATTTACTGCACGCGTCTCGATGATGTTTTCCGCCAATTGAGGACCTAGACCAGAAACGTGATTAAGCAAGAATTTACTGGCAGTGTTTAGGTTTACGCCTACCTGATTCACACAGCTTTCTGTTACCCTTTCCAACGATGCCATCAATTGCTTTTGATCCACATCGTGCTGGTATTGCCCCACACCAATAGCCGCTGGATCAATCTTCACCAACTCAGCCAACGGGTCTATCAACCTTCGTCCTATACTCACAGACCCTCGCACCGTTACATCATACTGCGGAAACTCTTCTCTCGCCACTTTACTGGCCGAATAGATTGATGCGCCAGCCTCGTTCACCACAAAAACCTGCACTTTTCTATCGTAATGAATGCCTTTTACCAATGCTTCTGTTTCTCGGCTAGCGGTTCCGTTTCCTATTGCAATGGCTTGAATTTCATATTGCTCAACAAGCGTAGAAAGCTTTTTCATGGCTTGCTTTCGCTCGTTACGCGGAGGATGTGGATAGATGTTTTCATTATGCAACAAATCGCCTTGTGCGCTTAAACAAACCACTTTGCACCCTGATTTATATCCTGGATCCAGGGCTAAAACCCGTTTTTCTCCCAAAGGCGGAAGCATCAACAATTGACGCAAGTTCTCTGCAAAAACACTTATCGCTTTAGCGTCTGACTGTTCTTTTAAAAGCTTGCGCATTTCAGTTTCAAGAGACGGCTGCAAAAGTCTTTTGTAAGCGTCTTTTGCGGCCAAAATCACTTCATCAGAACTACCTGTTTCGCCTTTAACAAAAAAGCGATTGAGCAATTGAAGCGCTGATTCTTCGGTTGGAGCAATTCCAACCCTGAGAAAACCCTCCTTCTCCCCACGCATAATGGCCAAAAACCGATGCGATGGAATTCGCTTTATCTGTTCTTCGTACTCAAAATAATCACGAAACTTCTCACCTGATTCTTCTTTTCCTTTCACCATTTTTGATGAAATCATGGCTTCGCGATGAAAGACCTGACGTAAACGAGCGCGCAATGCGGCATTCTCACTCATCCATTCGGATATAATATCTTTAGCTCCTTGCAAGGCGTCTTCAACCGAGGCAACATCGCCCTTCACAAATCGCTGGGCTGCTTGTTCTGGAAAACGTTCATTTTGTGCCATCAGAATTTTGGCCAATGGTTCTAGCCCAAGCTCTTTGGCTTTTGTGGCACGCGTTTTTCGCTTCGGCCGATAAGGCAAATACAAATCTTCCAGTTCCTGAGAAGTGGAGGCTTCCTCAACCTTCTTTTTCAATTCGGGTGATAGAAGGTCCTGTTCTTTAAGCGATGCTAAAATGGTCTCGCGTCTTTTTTCTAGCTCGGTATAACGCTCAAATAAGTCTTTGATGTTGGCAATTTTAACTTCATCCAAGCCTCCCGTTGCTTCTTTCCTATATCTAGAAATAAACGGAACGGTAGCACCACCCTCCATCAAACTAAGCGTGCTTCTAACCTGTTCTGGTTTACAACCAACCTCTGCGGCAATCTTGTTTTGCATACTGCGAAGTAAACAATGGTTTGTTCAGAACTCAAACTTCAGTTTCGTCCTTTCTTTTCTTGCCAGACCGCTTTTCTTGCGGCCATCAATGTTGAGGTTAATCATGTTGGTTTGGTCGTCAAAGGCTTCTAGCAGCAATGTATTCTGGACTTCAATCGTCTTGACTTTCTTCACGTCTTTTACCTCCACATAACACCACGTTGCATCCAATTCGGCTTCTTTTCCGAGGTAAACGAAATCGGTTGGTTTACCATTTACCGTTAGTTTGAAATGTGCCTTGAGATAACTTTCGACCAACTCACTCGCTTCAGGCGGCTCGTTCTCAGTTCCAAGTTCCATCTTAGGCGCGCCTCCTTGCTCAAGCGCTATCAAAAGGTCATCGGTAAACAACTTGACGGACACCTCGAGCGATTTGCTCTCCGCATTGTGCTTAATCGCTGTTAACGACAGATGGAATTCATGTGCCGAGAATAAGACGATGAGTATGGAAAGAATGGCTGTTTTCATCTATTCTACCGAAGTGATGACATATTCCGTTCCATTCATGTTGAAGCTTTCACCTGAGCTTTTCCCCAACATCTGCTTGCCGATTGGCGATTGCGAGGAAATCACAAAAACGTCCTTTCCGTCAACGCTGATTTTACCCAAACCTACAGCAACGAAAAACGTGGTTCGATTGGTTTGTACCAATGCGCCTTTCTGAACGGTTTGGCACGGCTGATCCAATTTAATCATCTCTAATTCTGCCACAATCGTTTGAGCTTCCGCTAATTGCTTGTGGAGCTTTTCCTGCTCCAAATGCATCATGGCACGCCCTGTTTCGTGCTTATCTCCAGCAGTACTTTTGCTCTCAGAAGTTGTTGATTCACGCGTTGCGTCAAGCTCTGATTCTAACGCACTCGCCTTAGAGTGTGCAATCTGAATACAATGATTCAGCAAGCGCTTTTTCATCAGAAATTACTTGCCTTTCTCAGCCGCTCGCTTAGCGCGCTGCATTGGGTTTTCAGACGAAGAACTGTATCTACTACCTCCTTTAAAAAGCTCAAA
>DMRV01000036.1 GCA_003456455.1 Flavobacteriales bacterium | reverse complement strand
ATTGCCTACAGCTACAACACCAATGAGAAAATGATTAAATATTCGGATGAAGAGATTATCCGAATCATCAAGTCTGATTTGGTAGATAGCAAACTGCTAATTCTTGCACCAGTAATCAAAGGCCGAAAAGGACATTATCGCGAACTATTTGTTCAGATAATGCGCCAAGGGTTTCAGAAAGTACGTGTTGATGGCGAAATTCTTGATTTGGATGGCAAGCTACAGCTAGATAGATACAAGGTTCACGATATAGAAATTGTAATTGACCGCCTAAAGGTTGATTCTAAAAGCACCAAACGTCTTTCAGATTCTGTGCAAACAGCAATGAAACATGGCAAGGGTTCTATGATGACGCTAGAGCACGATTCTAATGAGGTTCGATTTTTTAGTAGAGCATTGATGTGCCCAACAACAGGCATTGCGTATGACGAACCAGCTCCAAACTTCTTCTCATTCAACTCGCCCTATGGCGCTTGCAACAAATGCAACGGATTGGGAACGGTAGCGGAGATTTCTGTCGATAAAATCATCCCAAACCCAAAGCATTCCATCGGCCGTGGCGGAATTATTCCTATTGGTGAACAGAAGAACAACTGGATTTTCAATCAGTTGGAAGCCATTGGCGAGAAGTACGATTTTACGTTAAAGACTCCAATAGCCGACATCTCCGAAGAAGCCTTGAACGTAATCCTATACGGGAGCAACGAAGTGTTTAAGGTAAAAGCTGCCAACTCCAACGCGAGTAGTTACTCGCTTTCGTTCGAAGGAATTGTCAATTTCATTTCTCGGCAAAACGAGGAAGCCGATAGTAAAGCGCTACAAAAATGGGCAAACAGCTTTACACAACGGAAAGCCTGCCCTACTTGCAATGGAGCACGGCTAAAGAAAGAAGCGTTGCATTTCAGACTTCACGGGAAGAACATTGCAGAAGTTTCTGGACTCGATTTAAGTGAAACGCAAAAGTGGTTTGACGAACTTCCCGCTTCGTTAGATGACAAGCAATCGCTTATTGCCACGGAGATTATTAAGGAAATACAAACGCGCATTCAGTTTCTTCTTGATGTGGGGTTGGATTACCTCTCGTTAGACCGTCCTGCGCGTTCACTATCCGGTGGTGAGGCTCAACGTATTCGTCTTGCAACCCAGATTGGTTCACAGCTCGTTGGAGTCCTTTACATTTTAGATGAGCCCAGCATAGGACTTCATCAGCGAGACAATCAACGGCTGATTGATGCGCTGAAAAAGCTTCGTGATTCCGGCAATTCCGTTATTGTTGTTGAGCACGATAAAGACATGATGGAAGCAGCAGACCAGGTAATTGATATTGGCCCGAAAGCGGGAATTCATGGTGGAGAAATTGTAGCTCAGGGAACGGCCAAAGAATTGCAAGCCAACAATTCGCTTACCGCTGCCTTCCTAAATGGCAGCAATCTCATCCCCATAAAAAAGAAGTTTAGAAAGGGTAACGGGAAAAAGCTTGTGCTGAAGGGCGCAAGCGGAAACAACCTGAAAGAGGTGGACGCCACCTTCCCATTAGGCACCTTTATCTGCGTTACAGGCGTATCTGGTAGCGGTAAATCAACCCTAATTAACGAGACCCTCTACCCTATTCTCAACAGAGAGATTTTTAGAGCCCAGCAAGTGCCCATGCCTTACAAAAAGGTAACGGGTATTGAGCACATAGATAAGGTAATTGCCATAGATCAAAGCCCCATTGGCCGGACACCACGCTCCAATCCGGCCACATACACAGGTGTTTTCTCTGACATACGAAATTTGTTTGCAAGCGTGCCCGAAGCGCAGATTAGAGGTTATAAAGCTGGTCGGTTTTCCTTTAATGTAAAAGGCGGAAGGTGCGAAGAGTGCCGTGGTGCTGGACTGAAAACCATTGAGATGAATTTTTTACCAGATGTTCACATCCTCTGCCCTAACTGCAACGGCAATCGGTACAATAGAGAAACACTGGAAGTGCGATACAAGGGGAAATCGGTGTCGGATGTACTTAATATGAATATTGACGAGGCGGTTGTGTTCTTCGAGAACATTCCGTCTATACTTAAAAAGATAAAAACCATTCACGATGTAGGATTGGGCTACATTAAATTAGGGCAAAGTTCTACCACGCTTTCGGGTGGCGAAGCACAACGCATAAAACTCGCTTCTGAACTCAGCAAGCGTGACACCGGCAACACCTTTTACATTCTGGATGAACCTACAACGGGGCTACACTTTGAGGATATTCGGGTATTGCTTGAAGTGTTGAACCAACTAGCCGACCGCGGCAACACTGTTTTGGTTATTGAGCACAACATGGACATCGTGCGTAGTGCAGACCATATAATTGATGTGGGGCCAGAAGGCGGCAAGCGTGGAGGAACCATTCTAACCACGGGTACGCCTACACAAGTTGCCAAATTTAAAGACGGACATACAGGGTTTCATCTGAAGAAAGAGCTTGAAAGTTTGGTAGCGGTTTAAAACAAACCCACAAAGCTTTCGTTTCTATTTCTCAACTTGCAGCCATGACCGACAACGAAAAACGTATTGAACAAGCACTTGAATCAAAAGATTGGAGTGAGATTAAAAGTAAGGATTCGTGGCAGATCTTCAAGATTATGGCCGAATTTGTAGAAGGGTTTGAAACCCTTGCTCGTATCGGTCCGTGTGTCTCCATCTTTGGTTCTGCTAGAACCAAAGATGACAACCCAACCTATAAATTAGCCGAAGACATTGCTTACAAATTAGCCTTGCAAGGCTTCGGAATTATTACCGGTGGTGGACCCGGAATCATGGAAGCAGGTAATAAAGGAGCAAGACTTGCCAACGGTAAATCAGTTGGATTGAACATTGACCTACCTTTTGAACAACATTCCAATCCCTACATTGATACAGACAAGTTTATCAACTTCGATTACTTCTTTGTGCGTAAACTCATGTTTACCAAATACGCTCAGGGCTATGTTGTTCTCCCTGGAGGGTTTGGCACAATGGACGAATTATTCGAGGCTCTTACGCTTATTCAAACAGGTAAGATTGCTAAGTTCCCTATTGTATTGGTAGATAAAAGCTATTGGGGTGGACTTATTGATTGGATTAAATCCACAATGATTAACGCTAAGAACATTGGCGAGAAAGACCTTGATTTGATTCAATTGGTAGATACAGCTGATGAAGCGGTTGAAATCATCACGGAGTTCTACAGTAAGTATAGTATTAAGCCGAATTTCTAACAGACAAGTTTATAAAAGAAGAGCCGTCAACTTTTTACAAGTTGACGGCTCTTTATATTCAATACGTTTCTAATATCACCAAAGTGGGCTTGGGTATTTGCCGTCTTCTACCAGTTTTTTGAAAGCTTCAACAACAACTGGACGGTCTTCAATATAGGTTACACCATACCAACGATCGTTGGAAGTTAGAATTGGGAAAGCCGCTTCTTTAGTTCCAATTAGATTGTCCGCTACTAATGGAATAAAGAATTCTGCTTTTGGGTTGTCTTGGTTCTCCTTCACGAAATCGATAAACATCTGTCGACTGCGCTCAAAAATGTTTGGATGAAACCCCCAGAAGTTCATCGAAACCACACTTCCCGGATCAACCTCATGAGAGGAATCTCCTTCGTGATAAATCACCTTCTCCCCTTCCCAATGAATTTTGGTGCGCTCATCAACCTTCGCCAAATTGTTATCAGCATCCGCCACACAAACGCCTCGGCTTACCTGTCCATGATCGCTTAGCGTGTTTCTAAGCACATAGCCAACCATTGTGTACGTATCCTCTGTACACTTGTTCTTTAGGAAATCTGCTATTTGATGAAACCCGTCTGAGCCATAAAAATCATCTGCGTTAATCACAGCAAATGGCTCATTTACAACATCATGCGCAACCAATACTGCGTGCATGGTTCCCCAAGGTTTTTCACGGTTTGGGAGATTGTCAATTCCCTCAACTGGTGTATTCACATCCTGAAAAGCGTAAGCTACCTCAATCTTATCTTCAAATTTCCCGCTAAACTGCTCCTTAAAGGCATCAGCAAAACTTTCTCTAATGATGAAAACAACTTTGCCAAAACCTGCTTGAATAGCATCATAAATAGAGTACTCGATAATGGTTTCTCCATTTGGTCCTAGTGGGTCAATCTGCTTTAATCCTCCATATCGGCTGCCCATTCCTGCAGCAAGTATTAGTAGTGTTGGTTTCATGTATGTTTGTTATTTATCGCGAAGATAAAAACCTCTTTCATTGTGCCGAAACCTACGTGAAATACTTATTAATACACCTCAATTCAATAAAAAAAAGCTTACCAAAAGAATCTTATTCCAAACCTAGATGATGTGGTTTTAAAATAACCAAGGTTTAGAGATGGAATCATCGATTAAACCGAATTACCTTTTCCACTTTGCTGCAGCTGCTAAATACTAGCGTTGAGATAAGTGATAAGGCGTAGTATTTCATATTCGTTTGATAAATCAGTTTTGATGAGTTATTGAAGAAGCCACCGCAGTTCATTATAGAACCGGGTGGCTTAAGTTTTGAGTATTTACCTACTTCTGCTTTCTTTCGAAATACTCTTTCAGATATCTATTCAGTGCGCGACTTTTTTGCTTTTCCTGCTCAAATCGTTGCAGAAGTTCCGGGTCATCCTTTGCCCATTTTCTGAAGCGTTTTCTAGTCAGCGTTCTGATTTTTCCCGTTTCCGTGTGGAGTAGCTTTTCAGCAGGATATCTCACCACTACCTGACCATTATACGCTCTCTGTAGTGCATTCTGAGCATTTCCGCCTTCAACCACTTTGTAGTGGATATACGGCCCGATGAACTGAGCTTCGAAGAAGTTGTTCGCCCGCTTCAGCTGTCGTTGCCTTGGATTGATGTACACCTTCTCTCCTAATTGGAACCCGAAGATGCGACCTGCTTTTTTACGCGCTTCTTTATCGGTAATTACTCCGAGGTATACAATCGAGAACCCAGCTTCTCGGTAGCGGAATTCTGCTTGCGCTTCTCCTGTTGTTTTCTTGTTCAAGAAATCAGCCATAGAGCTGTAAAGCTTGATGGTTCCTTCCGTTGGTTCTGGATCTTGTCCGAAAGCCATGCTACTTGTGGTTGAAAAAACCAGAGCCATGGCGGCTAGCAATTTGATTGTGTTTTTCATGATTTCTATTTTTTTAGTGTTTCTACTAGTACACCGCGCAGGTAAGGAATGACCCTACCAGAAATCACAATTTTTTTCGCAAATAGTATTCTTTTAGGTACGAAGCTAGTTTAGCACTCTTACCTTTTTCGTTATTGAACATTTCTAGAAGTTGCTCGTCATCTGCAATGAGTTTGCGAAGACGAACTCGAGTAAGCCCTTCTACTTTCCCTGTTCGTTTGTGTAGCAATTTTTCTGCGCGATATGGAATGACGTTTCCAGCAACTCGCATTCTTGCGATGGTGATGAAATGAATGAAGTCTCCAATGGTGTCTGCTTCAAAGAAATTGGCGCGTTTGCGGAGTTTCGGTTTCCGCGGATTGATGTAAAAGCCCGTTTCATCACTAAAGCTGAAAACCTTTCCCACTTCACGGCCTTTTTCCTTACTCACATCTAGCTGATAATAGGTGATGTTCAATCCCTGATTACGTTCCTTGATGTAGGTGCTTATCTCATCCGCTGGTCGATTATCCAAGAGGTCATTGATATTCAGAAACAACCGCGCTTGAACGATTCTTCTGCCCTTTAGCGCATTAGCATCTTCTGAAGAAGCATCTGATTGTCCCAAACCGATGACAACCTCTCCAAGCTTGATGTTTTTGGAAACGAGTTCAATCTGATGGTCAATGTTCGTGTTTAATTGTATTATCTGTGATTGATAAGCAAGATGAGAGACCTCCACTTCAGTTAGGCTATCATTTGTGACCAGAAAAAAATAGCCATCCTTGGTAGTGATGGTTCCGGCATCGCCCATTTTTATCGCCACATTAGCGATGGGCAAAGCCGTTTTTGCGTCTTTGACGTATCCCACTAAGGAATACAGCTTTTCACTTTTAATGATAATGAATACGCCATTGGTTTTCTTCACCGAAAACCGACAATTTGCTGCAAGTTCAAACACGGCTTCATCCAAATCGCTAAATTCTTTTGTGCTGTTTACTGAGCAATTGGAAAGCGCATCATTATCAAACGAAAACTGCGCCTGGTATTGATTCTTGAGATCTAAGAACACCTCGTTCAGCGGTTTGTCCTTCACGTCAATACGCACTTTTTGAGCACTCAGTGTTTGTACCGAGAATAAGAGAGTGGCAAGAGAAAGAAAGAAGTGGTGGTTCAGAATCAGTTCAATTACTTAGTACATAAACTCCATCGGCCGATTTCGCAAAGCTAATTCCCAACCCTTGACTAATGATTTCCAAGGTGTTGTCTATAGGAATTGACATTGGAAAGTTTCCGCTGTATTTCATCTCAGCAATGGCATTGTTCTGAATCGTGATTTTCACGTCATATTGTAATTCCAGTTCTGCAACTACTTCAGTAACCGAAACACCGTTGAAGACAAACTTGTTTTTTACCCAAGCAAGGTGTTCATCCATGGTTTCAATATCCAACTTCGCTAAGCCTTTACCGTCTGAAACAGCTTGCTGCTTAGGATTTAGAACAACATTGCTTTGCGCATTACTTACCCGTACCTGACCCGTTACACACAGAACCTGATA
>DMRV01000190.1 GCA_003456455.1 Flavobacteriales bacterium | reverse complement strand
GGATTGGGAGATTGCTGGGGACCAAAATTTGAAGCTTTGTATGAAGAATACGAAGCAGCAGGAAAAGCGCGTAAAACTGTAAAGGCACAAGACCTTTGGTTCCATATTATGGAATCTCAGATTGAAACCGGAACACCTTACATTCTTTACAAAGATGCTTGTAACGGCAAGTCCAATCAGCAAAACTTGGGTACAATCAAGTCTTCAAACTTGTGTACCGAAATTGTACAGTACACATCTAAAGAAGAAGTTGCGGTTTGTAACCTAGCATCTCTGGCGCTTCCAAAGTTTGTTACGCCTGAAGGTGAGTTTGATCATCAAAAATTGTTCGATATCACGTATGTAGCTACAAAAAACCTCAACAAGGTTATTGATAGGAATTTCTACCCAGTACCTGAAGCACGTCATTCAAACATGCGTCATCGTCCAATTGGACTTGGTGTACAGGGATTAGCTGATGCGTTTATCAAATTGCGTTTGCCATTCGATTCTCCGGAAGCTAAGCAATTGAATAAGGACATCTTCGAGACGATTTATTACGCGGCAATGACCTGTTCTAAGGATCAAGCCATTGAGTTTGGTCATTACGAAAGCTACCCAGGTTCTCCTGTCTCTCAAGGCATGTTCCAATATGATATGTGGGGCGTTACTCCATCTACTCGTTGGGAATGGGACGTGTTGAAAGAAGAAGTGAAGAAGTATGGTGTGCGTAATTCACTTTTGGTTGCGCCAATGCCAACTGCTTCTACTTCTCAAATTCTTGGAAACAATGAATGTTTCGAGCCTTATCACGCAAATATCTACACCAGAAGAGTGCTTTCTGGAGAGTTTGTAGTAGTGAATAAGCATCTTCTTAAGGACCTCGTGAAATTGGGTCTTTGGAATGATGACATGAAGAATCAACTCATCGCTAATGGCGGTTCTATTCAGGCAATTGAGGAAATTCCTGAGAACATCCGTCAGCTTTACAGAACTATCTGGGAGCTTAGCATGAAGGACATTATCGATATGGCTGCTGACCGTGGCGCATACATCGATCAAAGTCAGAGTTTGAACTTGTTTATGCAAAATCCGAATTTCGGAAAGCTTACATCAATGCACTTCTACGCATGGAAAGCCGGTCTTAAAACAGGAATGTATTACCTGAGAACGCAAGCTGCAGCAGCTGCAATTCAGTTTACCGTAAGCAAAGAAGAAAAGGCAGCACCAACGGCAGAAGCTGTTACAACGGAGCCCGTAGTACAGCAAGTTGAACCTCAAGCAGAGGCTATAATTCCAACACCAGCACCGGTTGCGGCAAAATCAGAATTGGCTACACCTGTGATGGTACCAAAATCAAATGCTGAGGGAGGAGCACAATCGGTGACAATTACCGAAGCTCAAGCGCAAATTTTATGTTCGTTAGATAATCCTGATGAGTGTGAAGCTTGCGGAAGCTAAGTAAACGATAAATTGATATTCTGTAATGAAAGCCTTTCGCCTTTGGCGGAAGGCTTTTTTATTTAGCAGATAATCCGTGGAAGAGTAATTTATGCCATGGCAGAAAAATAGTTGAGCCAATAAATTTAATGGCCCAAAAGAATCTTTGTAGCTTCAAAAGTTGCCAACTCGCTTTATACCAGTCGGTTGTAGGCCAATAGGCAGAATGCGCTCAGACATGTAATTTATGTCGTTACTGTTGCAGAATTACTTTCAATTGGATGTTATAACGAACAATTTTCCACTCTAATTTTGCACTAAATAACCAATAAGAACCCTTTAAAATGAAACCCGAAACAACCCAAAACTGCCGTTAGAGGCATTAAAACGCTGGAGAACCAAACCGTACCCTAAGGTGCTCCTCTTAATTTCTTCCATATTCCTCCTAAGCTTTAAGCATATTCCATCGCCTCCTGCCCCACAGGGAAGCCAGTCTTTAGCAATATGTACAGCGGGAACGGTGATTGGCTTTGGAAGTAATTCTGCATGTCAGGTAGGGGATGGTAGTAGTTCGATTACAGAGCCGATTCCAGTGGCAACATCGGGAATAAGCAACATTGTTGCCGTATCTGCTGGGGCAGATTTTAGCTTAGCCTTAGACAATGACGGTACCGTTTGGGCGTGGGAAGCGGAAATTCATACGAATGCAACCCCCAGCTCGTGAACGGAAGTGGAAGTGGTGTTTGCTCGGTTAAACCATCTAAAGATGTGCAACCCCAACCATGCTGTGTAGCTATAACTGGTCAGGGAAGAACCTGAAATTGAAGGTACTTACTCCAGTGCTCCAAACAATATCAATTTTTATGGGCAGAACCTTGCCATCACGGGTCCTATTGTGCTTACAAGTGGCAATCATTATATTAATTCGAGCGATGTGATCTGTACAAAAGATGCCTCTATTACCATCAATTCGGGTGCAAGGCTATACATACAATCTGGTTCTCACCTTTACGCTTGCGATGAAATGTGGCAAGGAATTGACGCAAAGAACGGAAGTAGAATCTATTTCCAATCCAGTTCCATTATTGAAGATGCCGAAACGGCAATAGATATAGAATACGGTGCGCTATACAGCATTTCTTCTGCCATGTTCAATAAAAACTACACACATATTTACAAGCACATGCTAAGTAGCGGCACACCCGTTTTTACTGGAGACTACGTTATTTCCAACTCCAAGTTCCTTTGCCAGACCACGGCCAGCATCGGTTTGCCAACACCCGTATATGCAACCTTGGCTGCACCGCACACGGGCCAACGAACTAATATGGCAATACAAGCGTTGGGAGTGCCAAAAATGCTGGTAGGCAATACGTTTGCAGCAAACGGCAATACCATCGACAACACCGATTGGGGTATCTTTGATTGGACCGTAAAACGCGTGCAGGTTATGCACAATACGCTGCGCAACATTGGCAATGGCGGTGTTTATGCCGTTTACGGCTCTGGGCTTGGCGGAGAGACCATTGATATCAACAATAACGTGTTCAATAAAATGCCTTACCCTATATTCTGCTACGATAACAGACCAACGGTACGTACCCATATCAAGAACAACAGTATCGACTTTGCGGGAATGGTATCGCCCCCACAGGCAATGACAGGCATCACATATCAGGAAATAACCGCTGCCTCCGGCTACGACCCCATAAACCCATCGAATTCTGAGTACAATTATGTGGACATAACCGACAATGCCATTCTTAATGCGCTCTGCGGCATTCAGCTGGTTAACCTGACGGGCGACCAGACTGCACCAACTGCCAAATTGTACGTGGGAGAGAACAACATTACCCACAGCAAAATACCCAATGACGGACAGGCTGGCATTAAGACGGCCAATGTGAGAAAAGGTGTTTTTAAGGCCAACACCATAACCCATCCGAGCGGCCATGTAAACTGGTGGGAAACAGGCATGAGGCTGAGCAATGGTTACGGCAATGCGCTAACCTGCAACAATACCCACCATGTTAGGCGCGGCATTTTCTTGGACGGCTGGCAGACGCCCGATACCCGTCTCATACAGAACACCATGGAGGCCAACCAGATAGGGCTGTTCCTCAACTGGAGCGTGATTGGTGCCCAAGGAGCAAGCGGAGACCCAAGAGACAACCAGTGGGCAGGCACATCTTGGAACGGTAGCAACCCCAATACGCACGTGGAGGGAACTGATGGTACATTGAGTCGATTTTATGTAAAATCGTCCGCTCCTTACAATCCGCAGTACAATAATTGGGCAAATCCCGGATCGGCATTGGGTATTACCACAACCTCGGGCTCTTGGGGCGGTGGTTGCATCTACACAAGCGGGGCATCCTTTAAGACAGACGGTGCATTGGATGTTGGCACTCAGGATTTATCAGCCTTGCTTCAATTGCAAGAGCCTGAATCGGACAGGGAACGAAGCCTTCAGTATTTGGCGCAGTACAACTTGTATGACAGACTGGTTTCCGATGTGGAACTTACAACTGCCAATTCAGAGTTTGAAAACTTTGTGTTGGAACGTACCTCGGATAACATGGGCAAACTTCATCAGTTAGTGACTGGCTTCCGTTCTGCACGCACTAACGGTGCAGATTTAGAGAACGGGATGAGTCTGCTGCAAACCGTACAGCCCGAAAATTCTGTTGAACAAACGTTAAAGGACGTATTCAGCATTCTCTACGGAAATGCTGCTGACCTTTCTTCGATGGATGGAGATGGAGAAAAGCGATTACGCGAAATTGCAGAGTTGTGTCCGTTGGATTATGGTTTTGGTGTCTATACTGCACGTGCCGCGCTATTGAAACTCGACACGCTGCCTAAAAATTATGTGTCCGATTGCGAGCAGGCCCCTTCTCCTACAGAGATAAGTGAGAAACGGGGAATAGAAGAAAGCAACATTCTATTTGCTGTTTACCCAAACCCTAATTCAGGAGCATTTACTTTAAGCTATCATTTGGATGAGTTTGAAGTGGGTATCGTGAATGTCTATGACCTGGTTGGGAAAAAAGTAATTGCACAATCGTTGAATTACAATACAAGTAAAACAGAAATAGTCTTAACCAATTTGAATAGTGGTGTTTACATACTGCAAGTGGATGTGAGTGGAGAGAACAAGTTCTCTGAGAGAATCAGTATTTTGAAACAATGAGACATTGGCTCACCATATTAACTCTGCTGCCCTTGTTGGTTCAAGGGCAGCAGAACCTTGTTCCTAACGGAGGGTTTGAGGACTACTGCCCGAATTTAGACCAAGGTGGTGCCGAAATTTGGAATGTTCAGCCTTGGGATAATATTGTGGCAACTGGTGGTGGTGCAGACCCATTTAATGTTTGTGCCCAACTACAAATAATTACCACGGACACTTTTCATATTTATAGCGTTCCCGAAAACAACAGAGGTTACCAATTTGCCCATTCGGGAGATGGTTACGCTGGTTTTTATGCTGTCTCGGACCCAGAGACGTATCCGAACGGAAGGGAGTTCATTCAAACCTCTTTGACCAGACCATTGCACGCTGGTGTAAGGTATGAGGTGAAGTTCTATGTGAGCCTAACGGAAAAATTCCAGTACGCAATTGGGTCGTTTGGTGTTCACTTCTCAATCGACCCTTTACAAGCTGCTGATTACTATCTGCATGAGTTGCCCTTCGGTACTGAACCGCAAATCCAAAGCCCTTCTGGGGTAATCTATGATGACAAGGAGAACTGGATGGAAGTGCGTGATACACTGTACATCCCACGCACAGAAGAGGCTGGTCAGCAATGGATGACCATCGGCAACTTTTTGCCTGACACGCTCAGTCAGATAACCTTTGTGGATTCTGGTGCGGGTTACGGATACGACCGCTCGTACTACTACATAGACGATGTCTCCGTCATAGCGTTGGATAGCGTGCCAAGTGACATTACAGGGCAAGAAGCCCTTGGTTTTGATGTATGGCCCAACCCAGCTACGGATGTGGTTCGGTTCTCTGTAAGAGATTCCCACGGTCGTTCCTCCCTCGGAATGACGATACGGGTGCTGGATGCGGTGGGAAGAGAGGTGCGGCATAGCTCCCCTTCTGGCAAGGAGGGGTTGGGGGAGGTCGATGTGCAACCATTACCAACAGGCATTTACTTCCTTGAACTCACAGGCCAAGAAGGCAGAAAGGCAGTACGGAAGTTTGTAAAGCAATGAGATTACCTGTTACATATTGTAAAAATCAGTTGCAAACTGATTGTTTTTTCTTACGAACAAGTGACCCTGTGGAACACTTGCTCGGGCGGGGCGAGGCTTGCGGAAGCTAAACCGTTAAAAATCGCATACTAAAAAGAAAGCTTCGCCATTTGGTGAGGCTTTCTTTGTTTAAAACGAGGGTGTAAATAGTTGATTTTAAGCGTTTACAGAGAAAATACGGCAACCTATTTCACGTCTTGATTAAATTTTTAGCTTTGCGCAAAATAGAACAGGTAAAACCGAATAAGCATGTATTGGACACTCGAATTAGCATCACGTCTCGAAGACGCACCTTGGCCAGCCACA
>DMRV01000195.1 GCA_003456455.1 Flavobacteriales bacterium | reverse complement strand
TAGCAAATCGTTCGGGAATTCGATGTCTGCTTTGTCAATTTCATCAATCAATAAAACCACGGATTCATCCGCATCAAATGCTTCCCAAAGTTTTCCTTTCAGGATGTAATTCGAAATATCATTGACCTTTTCGTTGCCTAATTGGCTATCGCGTAAGCGAGAAACAGCATCATATTCGTACAATCCTTGCTGCGCCTTGGTGGTTGACTTGATGTGCCAAGTAATCAACTTCTTACCTAAGGAATTAGCAATTTCATGCGCCAAAAGCGTTTTTCCTGTTCCTGGTTCGCCTTTCACCAAAAGTGGCTTCTCCAAATGAATGGCTGCGTTTACCGCAATCTGCAATTCGTTTGATGCGATGTATGTTTCTGTTCCTTTAAAACTCATTAGTCTTGGATTTATAGTTCATTCCAAATCTCCCAACTTTCTTCAGCTTGTCTTTCTAACATCTGAAGTCCGTTAATAGTTGTAGCTCCTCGTTTTCTGCCGTTCTCTAGAAATACTGTCTCAGCTGGATTGTAAATCATATCAAATAACACGTGCTCGGGTGTGATAGACTCGTAAGGGATATTAGGCGCTGCATCAACATTTGGATACATGCCAAGCGGTGTGCAATTGATGATGATAGTGTGTTCCCAAATATCCTCTGGCGTGAGTTCGTCATAGACAAAATCTCCTTCGTCAACAGATCTTGAGACAAAATTGCATTCCAGCCCAAGTTGTTCCAGAATATGGAATGCAGCTTTTGCTGCACCTCCTGTACCCAGAATCAGTGCTTTGTCGTGTCCATTTACATGTGCTTCAATGCTTTCCTTACAGCCAATCACATCTGTATTAGATCCCTTTAAACTCCAAGAGTTTCCAATGCGCTGTATGGAAATGGTGTTCACGGACTGAATAGAAGCTGCGCAATTTGTCAGTTCATTCAGCATTGGAATGATAGCTGTTTTGTAAGGAATAGTCACATTCAGCCCTACTAAATCAGGTTCGGAACGGAGGATGTCTTCTAATTGATCTATCGATTCAATAGGGAAATTGCAGTACTCTGCATCCAAACCTTCGTTTTGGAACTTCTCAGTAAAGTATTTCTGCGAGAACGAGTGGGAGAGAGGAAAACCTATTAGGCCAAACTTTCTCATTTTACTTGCTAGCGGCCATTTTCTCCATCACAAATACGATAAGAAAGCCTGCTATGGCCAAGCCTATTGCGAACCAAAGTTGTGAAGGTTCTCCATAAAGTGATTCAAAATTGCTTGGTGAAATATTGGACTGTAAGAATGGAACTTCTGCTCCATGACTGTTGATTCTAAACTCTGTCGTTTCCTTCCATGGCCAAACTTTATTTAACGAACCAATCATAAAACCTGTAAGCAATGCCATGGTTAAGCTGTATGCTTTTTTGAACATCCACGAAAGGAAATTGGAAAACGAAATAATGCCGACCACACAGCCAATCATAAAAATACCGATGTTCATTCCGTATTTCGTAATTTGCTGAATATCAAACTCTTTTAACGCATCAACTAAACCGCTAATAGAGCCAAGTACGGTAGCGTAAGCCCCTAAGAGCAGAAGTATGAAGCTTCCTGAAATACCTGGTAAAATCATAGCGCAAATGGCGATACATCCTGAGAGGAAAATGTAGATTAATCCATCAGGGATTTGCGATGGTGCAGCTATGGTTATGTAGAATGCAACGGCTGCTCCAATCACCATTATTCCAATGGTTTTCCAGTTCCACTCTTTAATGTACTTGCCAATAATGAGGCTTGAAGCGACAATCAATCCGAAGAAGAAAGCCCAAAGTAGAATAGGGTACGTAACAAGTAAAAAAGTAATTCCCTTTGCGAGGCTTATGATGCTGGTAAAAATCCCTGCAAAAAGCACCACGAGAAATGTGGCGTTCGTCTTTTTCCAAGTAGCCTTAACTCCATCTTCTTTCAGTGTTTTAAATACCGAAAGATTGAATCCCTTAATCGTATCCAGTAATTCTTGATAAATACCTGTGATGAAGGCAATTGTACCGCCAGACACACCAGGAACGACATCTGCCGCACCCATTGCCATTCCTTTTAAATAGAGAAAAATGAAGCTTTTAGTACTTCGAGAGTTGGTTTCAGACGCCATTAATATTGCTCCAGACTGTTGTCAATTTCATTTGCCCAGGCAAGAATCCCGCCTTTCAAATTGTGGAGATGTGTATAACCAAGCTGCATTTCTAAGGCATTAATAACATTGGCAGAACGCGCTCCACTTCGACAATGAACCACTACAGGAATGTCTTTTTTTATTTCAGATGCTCGGTCTAGAATTTCTCCCATTGGAATATGCTCAGCACCGATGGTGCAGATTTCCACTTCATATCCTTCACGAACGTCAATAAGCTGGTATGTTTCTCCAGCATCCTGCATTTGTTTCAGCTGCTGTACCGTTAATTCCTTCATTTCTTCTTTTTCGTTTTTGCGATAACCTCGTTCACGTTTATTCCTTCTGGTAGATAGTTGAAAAACGTATCACCACGAACTCCCAATCGTAGGGTTTCTAGTGGAATCACTTCGTTAGGGGCAATGTTCCCCAAGTTCACATCACTCCCCAACTGGTTGATAAACCAAACTTGCTGTGCTTTCTGTGGCGCTTCCCAAAGAATATCATCCTTCGGAATGACGTCCAATATTTTGCTGATTAGCGAGACGTGTGCTGACCCGTTCGGACGATATATACCAACATTTCCACTTTCTCGCGCTTCTGCAATTACTTTCCAAGATCCTGCCTCCAACTCGGCTTTCATCATGGATTTCCATCTGTTTGGATGAATGATGATTCCTGCTTCTTTTGATCCAACCTCAGAAAGTGTTCTGAAATCCTTGGCCATTTCGCGAATAAGCTCACACTTGGTATCGTGATTCAAATCGATAGATCCATCAGAAACCTCAGCAGTATCAATTCCAAGTTTAATCAAGAGTTTACGGTACTCGTCAAATTGTCCTCGCACAAGAAAAGCCTCGAAAAGTGTTCCTCCCAAGTATACCATAATGCCAGCATCTTGGTAAAGTTTAATCTTTTCTTGAAGTTTATTCGTGACAAGTGAAGTCCCAAAACCCAACTTAACTATGTCAATAAGATGGTCGCCTGTTTCTATAAGGTCTTCAGCACCTCGAAGGCTCAAACCTTTGTCCATAACCATTGTCAAGCCAGCTTCTCGCGGCTTAGCGGTTCGTTCGGGAAGGTGAGTAAGTTTAAAGTTCATTATTGTCCGTAGATCTGAATGAGATCCATCACTCGTGGGATGTTGATTGCATCAGGAAATTGCTCGAACAAAAGTATGTGTTTGTTATAATCTAGTTCGAGCCCATTTTGAAGAAAGTGCAATGCTTCGGACACTTGTCCGGAAGCCAGCAATAGAGCTGATTGGCGATAATGTAATTCAGCATTTTCTGGAGAAATTTTTAAAGCCTCCATTAAAACTTCTATACCTAACTGACGGTCAACGTGATTGAAAACCAATTCGGCTTTTGCTATCCAAATAGTCACATCTTCTGGAGCGATTTCGCCTGCTTTTTCCAAAGCTTCAATTGCTTCTTCAAATTGACTGCCTTGCTCTTTTAAATCAGCTAAAAACGTCCAGTATTCTGGGTCCGTAGCATCTATTTCTAGCGCTTTTTCAATGTATGGAAGACACTCATCGTATCGTTCTTGCTTTTCACGAACAACTGCCATTCCGTACCACGCTTCTGCATGAAAAGCATCCGTATCAGCGATATCTTTGTAGCGTTTAAACGCAAGTTCAAAATCCTCACGACCTTCCGAGCATTCTGCAATGCCAATGAGGGCGTCCGGGTTATCTTCATCAATCTTCAATACTTCATTAAAGTGTTCTTCGGCCTTATCCCATTTATCAATTTCTAAAAAGCAATCACCAATTTCCTGATGTGCCATTAAGTGTTTATCGCTTACGGCAAGGGTAAATTCTAACGCCCAAATAGCTGTTTTAAAATCTCGCTTTTTGATATAAAACGTGGCTAAGTTGTACCAAGCATTGTATTGATAGGGATGCTCGTCTAGATACTTGGTGAAAAATGCAATGGCCGAATCATTTTCGCCCATCATATCAAACAAGAAGCTAATCTCGTAAATCAGACCTTGGTCGTTAGGAGAATTGAGTAATCCCATTTTCAACTGACTCAGCGCTTCCAATTGATTCCCCAGCGATTGAAACTCAAAAGAAAGTAGTAGCCGAACATCGTTCTTGTTTTCTGCCGTTTCTAGCGCACGATTATAGATTTCAATTGCCTTATTGTGCTTGCCCAATTTACTGTAAAGACTGCCTTTGGTAATCAGCATATCTGGATTGTTGGGCATAATGGCTTCTAAAAGTGCGATGGATTTCATTGCCCCTTCGTAATCGCCCTTTAGTCCAAGTATATCCGCCCGCTTTAGTTCAAATTCCCGACTATGTGGGTGCTGATTTGAAGCTAGTTCGAGTACCTTCCAAGCCTTGTCAATATCAAGGCGTTCCATGTAATGGTCGATAAGTTCTTCGAGATCAGCTACATCAAAATAATACTGATCGTCATGCGCCAACATGTGCTCGAAACGCACAAGGCATTCCGTCAATCGTTCGTCTTCCTGTTCTCCTCCAGATTCAGAATGCATCGGCTACGTGTTTATCAAGAGTACACATAAAAGCATGTTCTCTTGCTGCTATACGGCTCTTATTTTCAACAGGTAATGTTCAAAAAAAATATAAAGCATGACAAAAATAGATGAATGGTCTGAAACAGGAAGTACGAATGGATGTTCTTTCCGCTAAATAGTTCAAAGCTCATTGCAAATGCAAGAATTAAAGAATAGAACCTGCACATTTCAATATTTTTGACGACTAAACATTTTCTGCATGTCATTTTTCCGTTGCTGTCTATTTCTCGGACTTGCGCTAGTTTTTTCTCCTTCGCTTGCTCAAAATGTCGAAACCGAAATCCGATACTACGGAACAGGCTGTTTCACTATTCAGCGTGGTGAAAATGTGCTTTTAACGGATCCGTTTGTTGATAATCCTTCGGTTACGAGAGTGCTATTTGGTAAGGTGAGAACGGATACCAGTTATGTTAAGCAGTATTTGAATCCTGCTGCTTTTGGCAAAGTAAAGCTGGTGATTGCTGCTCATGCGCATTATGATCATCTGATGGACATGCCGTATTTATCCAAGTTTATCCCGGATTCCGCTCAAATTATTAGTAGCAAAACAAGCAAGCACTTACTTAGTTACTATAATCTTCCTCAAGAAATAGTGGCGGTTAATAACAATATGGGTGCTGAAAATGAAGTGGGGCAGTGGCATTACAGTTTAGACAGTACTATGCGCACAATGGCATTTAAAAGTCTTCATCCGCCACACATTGCGGGAATCAACTTTCTTAAGAAAAGATATTCTGAGGATTTGGTTGCCGAACCAACACTCGTTTCCGATTGGCAAGAAGGACAAACTTTATCTTTTATGGTGGATTGGTTGGAGGATTCAGTGATTGGCTACCGTATGTTTTTCATGTCGTCTATGGCTAAAGCGCCTTTCGGATTGTTTCCTGAAGAACTCTTGTCTGAACGGGGAATTGACGATTTGTTCATTGGCTCTTCAGGAAAAAGTGAGTACTCATTTTACCCCGGACCTATTGTTGAACTGAGTAAGCCAAAGCGCATTTTCGTTATTCATTGGGAGAATTTTTTTAGGAGAAAGGACCAGCCATTCAAGGCATTGGACGCAGAAGGCTTGGAGTCCATGAAGTTGGAATTGGAAAAAAAATACTCATCCAAAGCGCAAATCATCACACCCATTCCACTTCAGTATTATTAACATTTTACCACCGTATCACTTGTGGAAAACTGACCTTCATCAGACACAAACCGACCTCGGATGAACCAAGATTAGGTTATCTTTGCGCTTTCCTTTTTAGAAACGAAAGAACATAAAACATGGACGAATACGGATTGAGAGCAGAAGGAGCATCAGTTGCTGATCTGGGCTTGAAAAACGTAGCAGCAGCTTACTGGAACCTAACACCTGCTGAGCTTGTAGAAGAAACATTGATAAATGGACAAGGTGCTTTAACCGATAGTGGAGCGCTAGCCGTTGACACGGGAGAGTTTACAGGTAGGTCTCCAAAAGACCGTTTTGTAGTCTGTGATGAGAAAACTGAAAACTCAGTTTGGTGGGGAG
>DMRV01000079.1 GCA_003456455.1 Flavobacteriales bacterium | reverse complement strand
TAGTAAGACAAACAACAGCGAATCTGTTTCTGAAACAGAAGTGCCAATAGCTTCTGAAATACGCTGAGATTCAACTCTCACTTCAGGGTACACAATAGAATCACCAACCTGTCCAAAACAGATTGCACTAATTGCAATAAACACAAGGCACAAGCCTATATTTTTCATTCAAATCATCCTACTTCCGACCTTTCTCCCGAAGGCGATGGAAACATGATGCTTTGGGCAGGTCTTCTGACTTACTCGAACCTATTGGCCTTCCCTTCAAATTGAAAGTGACCGAGAATAACAGGTCTTAATCGAGCTTACAGCTACGGGAATAGTTTCGGACTTACACCGGATTCCCTTTTAATTTCTCACATCAGTGATGATGATCGAAAACCTAAAGCGATGCGAAAGTAGATAAAAAACGAAACGGGGATGAATAAAAAAAGGAGCACTTTTNNAACTTCATGCTGCTTTCTGGGTCGCTACCTGGGCCAAAGGCCGACATCATCACCATGCTGATTTCGTTATCAATCCGAACCTTAGTTACAGCTGGTTTGCTGTACTTCTTCTTCTCTTGCTTTTTCATGATTACGAGATTATTGGATGCTTATTTTCTTGGTGATGGTTCCATTGGCTGTTTCTACCCGTACCAGATAAATACCCGATGCGGTAGAAAGCTCGATGGTGGTTCGCTCTGAGTTGACATTCTGCGTATGCACTACTCTTCCTGCCATGTCCAACACATCGATGGTTCCAGCAGATATTTCGTTTAGCAAAACCGTTACTTGTTTGCCATGGCTGTAAATGCCAACGTTACTACCAGCATCTTCCAGCCCCGTTACCGCCATTCCAAAATGCAGTGCAAAGCGATTAGGAATGTTTCCACCAACAGAAGAGCTGAACGCATAGCTTGACTCTAAGTTCAAATCTTGAAAGATGCTAAGAAGTCGATCTTCCAAAAATACGTTCTCATCTACAACTGTTATCTCAGTGGCATTGAGGACGTAGCTTCCAGCTAACGGTAGCTTTACTCCTAAATCAACAACTGGATTGGTAGAAGTGCTGTACAATCCATTGATGACCAACGTATCCGTAGCTTCATTCATGTACAATTGTGGAATGTTGCTTGCCCAAAACTTGTGGCTATCGTAAACATCAAAATCATCTGAAGCATTCTCATTGAACAGAAGAATGGCTTCATCACTGGCAGTGCTATTGCTAAGCGTCATTCTTACGGTTCCTTCCTCAGCTGCCATTCTGTAAATGCCAGAAAGCGTACCGTGGCTTCGCATGGCGTTGGTAAAGTTTACCGAAGCAGTTGATTCATCGTTCTTCACTCTTACCCAGAATCCCTGCGTTGGTGGAATGTCGCCCGTAACTGCGCCCGAAAGGTTATTGTTTGTACCAAGTCCGCTTACACCGTTGTAAGTATCATAAAGCATCGTGCTACCTTGGTTCGTACGGTACCAAATGGTGCCATAAAGGTTGGTGGTATCTACATCATCCCAATTTACGGTTGATGGATATGGATTACCCACCAAGTTGTAGCCTCTGTTGGTTTCGGTTGTTCCTGTTCTTGTAAGACCAGAAGCGCTTTGGTTGCCTGTGTTAAAGCTTGTTCCCGTGAATATCAACACACCCGTTGATCCCATTCTCGCTACATAGCCTTGTGCTGGATTAAGAACGGTTGCACCATTGGTGATCTGCGGATAGTTCTGGCTCACTTCATCCGCACTCCAAAGCTTGTTGCCGCTAGCCACACCATAGCTGGAGGCCGTTGCTCCAACAACGGGGTTGCTTACGTAGTAGAACAATCCGTTGGGTGTTCCAGCATTATTAGATCCCGTGAGGTATTGTTCCATTTTAAAGCTTCCAGCGCCAGCGATTGTACCATTATCGATAAACGAACCGATGCCAGTTACGTCTGCTTTTACGAGAATGGTTCCATCATTAGTAACGTCTCCTTCCACCGTAAATGCCTTACCAGCATCTACAGTAAGCGTAGCGCTAGCACCAACATTGATGTTTGCACAGGTAGCAAGCGAGGCTGCTGGTGTTGTAATGTGTGGTTGATTTGTTGGCGTAGATGTGATGTACACATCATCCGTGGCAGTTGGAACCGTTGCTCTGTTCCAGTTACCAGCCAAACTCCAATCGGTAGAAACTGCACCCGTCCAGTAATGGCGAGGAGTGAATTTGAAATCATCTATCGCTACATCTGACGTGAATCCTGGTCCTGTTATCCCTCTAAATCTTAGCTTGATGGTAGAACCCGTATAAGCAGAAAGGTCAACAACCTTGGTGAACCATACATTGGTCTGGTCGCCAGAAATAGCTGAGACAACGTCCTGCACCCAGACTCCATTATGCTGAACATCAATATGAAGCTCTCCCATATCGGCACCGTACATATGATACGCAAATGAAAAGTCATAAACGCTGTCTAGCGTAATGCACTGCGATTCTAAAATACCTTCTGTATTAAAACAGCTTGATGCTTCTAGATAGAGGTAATTTCCTGTTGCTGAACCTGGGTTGAAGTCGACCGAAGGTCCAGTGTTTGCAGATGGCGTACCACCTTCGTCTAATCGCCAATCAATGGCGTCTTCTGTTCCATTGCTTAGGTTTGACCACGAACTTCCGCTTAG
>DMRV01000376.1 GCA_003456455.1 Flavobacteriales bacterium | reverse complement strand
AACCAACTGTTTGATATTCTTGATTAGCAATGCTGACATGAGCGCAAATTATGAAAAGGAAAACTTCATCGGCTACTTCCATTTTCAACGCTTTGAGTTCCTTAATTTCGAAGCCAATCTCAACCTATGAAAAACCTAGCATTACACTGGAAAATCATTATCGGATTGGTTCTCGGAATCATATTCGCATTCGTATCAAGTTCGCTTGGTTGGAGTGAATTTGTAGTTGATTGGATTGACCCATTCGGTAAAATCTTCATCAACCTGTTGAAACTGATTGCAGTTCCACTTGTGTTGTTCTCCATTATTAAAGGAATTTCTGGTTTGCACGATACCGCTAAGTTGGGAAGGCTAGCTTCCAAAACTTTGCTTTTCTATCTAGTTACCACCGTTACTTCCGTTTCTGTAGGACTGCTTTTGGTAAATACATTTTCTCCAGGTACGCTCGTTGGCGAAAGCCAAAGAACAGACAACAGACTGGCGTACGAGATTTGGGCGCAGGATAATGCCATCGATATTCTTGATGGCAAATGCTACCTGTGCGATGATCAGTATGCTGCTAGGATAGGAGTTGTCCGTGAATTAATGCAAACGGAAGCGCCAAACGCAGCATTAGCGGCTAAGATGCAATCTGCGAAAAAGACGAAGGAGTCTGGTCCGTTACAACCGCTGGTTGATATGGTTCCGAGCAACATTTTCTTCTCATTGAACAACAATGGGTTGATGTTACAAGTAATTTTCTTCGCCATATTTTTTGGCGTAACGCTAATCTCCATCCCAAGAGAAATGGCTCAACCGGTGATTGGTCTAGTCGATGGAATGAATGAAGTCTTCCTTAAGATGGTGGATTTGGTGATGCAAGCCGCTCCCTTCTTTGTTTTCGCCTTGCTTGCAGGAGTCATTTCAAAAATGGCTGGAGACGACCCTAATGCCGTTATAGAAATCTTCAAAGGATTGGGCTGGTACAGTCTGGTTGTGGTTGCTGGACTTGGCTTCATGATTTTCGTATTCTATCCACTCTTAGTTCAACTATCCGTAAAAGGAATGAACTACAGACGGTTCTTTAAAGCCATTTCGCCTGCGCAGTTCTTGGCATTTTCTACCAGTTCAAGTGCTGCAACGCTTCCAGTTACTATGGATTGCGTGAGAGACAATCTCGGGGTAAGCAAGGAAACAACCAGCTTCGTTTTGCCGATTGGCGCAACCGTAAACATGGACGGAACGAGTATGTACCAAGCCATTGCGGTTGTGTTTTTGGCGCAGTTCCATGCGGTTGATTTGAGCATTGGACAGCAACTAACAATTGTGCTTACGGCAACGCTTGCTTCCATCGGTTCTGCAGCGGTTCCAAGCGCGGGTCTGATTATGCTAATCATCGTTCTAGAAAGCGTTGGACTCAATCCTGCTTGGGTTGCCATCATATTTCCTGTAGATAGAATTCTAGATATGTGCCGAACAACAGTGAACGTTACAGGCGATTGCTCTGTTGCCACAATTGTTGCAGATTCGGAAGGACAGCTAGACAGAACCAACTGGTCTAATTTGGACTAAATCTTGTAGAATAAATTTGTTTTTAAACCGTTACACGACCATCAACCATTTTTCATGAAGAAATTACTTTACGTATTCGGATTCCTTGTTTTGCTTTTTGTTGCAGCCGCAGTTATCATTCCAATTGTTCTCAAAGAACCAATAACCACCGCGGTTAAAGAAGAGGCAAATGCTAATCTTAACGCTACCATCGACTTCAAGGATGTCAGCATTTCATTGCTTCGCTCGTTCCCTGATTTGTATGTAGGTGTTGAAGAACTATCTGTTACAGGAAAAGACGAATTTGAAGGCCGTACGCTGGTTTATCTAAAAACCTTGGTTTTAGATGTTGACTTAATGAGTGCTTTCAGCGGAAAACCAGTTATAAATGAAATTGCTCTGACTGGCGGGTTGGCGAATGTGATTGTTTTAGAAAACGGGAAAGCCAACTATGATATTGTTCCAGAATCTGAAGATGCAGCGGCTGAGAAAGCTCCGGCAGAAAGTTCTTCGGATGGTGCTTTTGCCATTCAACTAAAACGTTTTGTAATTGATGGTTTGGAAGTGATGTACACTGACAAGCAAGGAGGCATGGCGTTTAGCACGTCACGTATTGATATGACGCTGGGTGGAGATTTTTCTGCTGAAAGAACAGCTCTTGAAACCAACATTCTTCTGGAAACCGTTAAGCTCTCTACAGGCGGTGTTTCTTACCTGAATGGGGTAGAGTTGGAGTTGAAAGCTGATGTTGATGCCGATATGGTAAACAAGAGCTATACACTTAATCAGAACGAGTTCCGAATTAATGGATTGCATCTTTCGTTGGATGGGAACATCACCATGCCAAATGATGAAGACATCAATCTTGATTTGGTTTACGCAGCAGCAAAAACTGAATTCAAAGAGATTCTTTCACTAGTTCCTGGTATTTACGCCAAAGACTTTTCTGATGTTCAGGCTAGCGGGTCGTTGGAACTGAGTGGTATGGTAAAAGGAACGTATAACGA
>DMRV01000357.1 GCA_003456455.1 Flavobacteriales bacterium | reverse complement strand
TATGGTGGAACAAACATTAACACGCAAGCAGCCACATTGGCTGATGGCGTTGATATTTTGGTTGCTACTCCCGGAAGGTTGTACGATTTAGCCGTGGCGCGTGCCGCCAACCTAAAAGCGGTTAAGAAATTGGTGATAGATGAAGTGGATGTGATGCTCGATTTGGGTTTTCGCTTTCAACTCTCAAACATTTTTGAACTGTTGCCAGAAAAACGGCAGAACATTATGTTTTCTGCAACTATGACCGAAGAGGTTTCTGAACTTATTGATGAAAATTTTATCACGCCCGAACGTATTTCTGTTGCTGTAAGCGGAACGCCACTGGAGAATATTGCCCAGAGCGCTTATGCTGTTCCAAATTTCTACACCAAGGTTAATTTACTTGCTCATTTGCTTAGAGATAAGAAAGAGTTTGAAAAAGTATTAGTCTTTGTTCCGAGTAAAAAAGCAGCCGACCGCTTGTTTGATGCGCTGGAAGAAACGCACGGTAGAGAAATGGGAGTGGTGCATTCTAACAAGTCGCAGAATTACCGTATTCGTTCGCTAGAGCAGTTTAATGGTGGTAGACACCGAGTTCTAATTGCTACTGATGTAATGGCTCGGGGTCTGGATCTTCCGTTAGTGTCTCACGTTATCAATTTTGATGTACCCACTTTTCCCGAGAACTACATGCACCGTATTGGTAGAACGGGGCGTGCAGAGCAGGAGGGAAGGTCTATTCTCTTCTTTACCGAAGCGGAGCTCGAGGCAAAAGAAGCCATTGAACGTCTGATGGATATGGAGATTGACCTGTTTGATTTTCCTGATGAAGTGGCTGTTTCTGAACAACTGACACCTGATGAGCGCACGAAGCCGAAATACGCTAAGAACCAAAATCGGAATTCAAAGAATAAGCTAGAAGGCGGTGGTGCTTTTCATGAGAAAAAGGACAAGAATAAGAAGGTGAATAAGGGCGGTTCTTATCGCGAAGCGGTTAAACAGAAATACAAGAAACCTCGTACCCGTGGAAGTAAGAGTGTTAATAACCGCAAGAAAAAGTAGATTCTTGGCGAGCGTTAACTAATAACGTAGCTCCAGGTAATCTCAGCGGTAGGCTCTAAGATTTTGGAAACGGAGCAATACTTTTCTGCCGATAGCTGAATGGCACGCTTCACCTTCTCGTCTTGCAGGTCTATTCCTTTCACTAAATACTTAAGATGAATTTTCGTGAAAATCGATGGGACTTCATCTCTACGTTCGGCAGTCACCTCAACATCATAATTGGTCACTTCCTGTTTCATTTTCTTGAGAATAGAAATAACATCAATGCTACTGCAACCAGCCAACGACATTAAAACCAATTCCATAGGTCGGGCGCCAAGGTTCTTACCTCCAATTTTTGGCGAACCATCCATGTGAATGGAATTGCCCGTTTCATTGGTTGCTTCCATATGATAGTCGTCATTCAATCTTTTCAGCGTTACTTTCATCCTATTCGTATTGCGTTTTGGTTCTTGCTCAATAAAATATACGTACCAAAAGTACATTCATGGAAACTCTTATTTCCTCCATTTTGAACAAATCATTTGCTCTGCACAATATGAAAAGATACTTATCGTACTACGACCGTTAAGTATATTTGCCGCGATATGAAAATCCTTAGTTGGGCCACGCCCATTTTTGCCATCCTAGTCATTTTTGGAACCAGCTGTAAAAAAGATGTTCTAAACACAGATGGCGCACTTACGTTCTCTGTTGATACCGTTCTTTTTGATACGGTTTTTACAACCATTGGCTCTGCCACGCGTCAGTTTAAAATCTATAATCCAAGTAATAATGAAGTGAATATTTCTTCCATTATGCTTGCCGGTGGTCAGCAATCTAAGTATAGAATAAACGTTGATGGTGTACCTGGGATTGCGTTCAGCAATATTTCTATTCCGGGAAAAGACTCTCTTTTTGTGTTTGTGGATGTGACTCTCGATCCAAATAACTTATCGCAACCGGCTATAATTACTGATAGCGTTCTTTTTAATACCAATGGAAACATCCAGGATGTGGATTTGGCAGCCTTCGGTTGGGATGCAGATTTTACATATCCAACCAGTTTTATTCCGGGAATTGGGTCTATTCATTTTCTGGATTGCGATATTACTTGGACTTCAGCTCAGCCACACGTTATTTATGGTTGGGCCGTAGTGCCAGAAGGGTGCACTCTTACCATCGAGGCAGGGGCGCGAGTCTATAGCCACAAAGGTTCGGGCATTATTGTGGATGAAGGAGGAACACTGATTGTAAACGGAACCCCTCAAAACCAGGTTGTATTTGCTGGCGATAGACTAGATGATTTTTATGAAGATCAGGCTGGTGAATGGAGTGCAATTTGGCTGTATGCAGGTAGCTTGAACAATGAGATTCATGGTGCAATTATCAAGAATGGAAGTGTTGGAGTGCGGGTTGATTCGTTGGCGGCAAATTCCAATCCAAACCTGATAATGACTAATACCATCATTGAAAACATGTCTGCAGTTTCACTTCTATCCATTGAAGCAACAATTGAAGCGTATAACTGTGTATTTGGAAACGCAGGACAGTACTCTGCAGCACTTACTCGTGGAGGTGATTATCAATTTTATCACTGCACTTTTGGTAATTATTGGTTCAATGGCAATCGTCAAACGCCTGCGCTTCTTCTCAACAATTGGATTGAAGCTGATGGTACGGTTTTTACATATGATTTGAACCGCGCTTATTTTGGAAATTGTATCGTTTATGGAAATAACTTGAACGAATTAGGACTAGATAGAAACGCTTCTTCTGTATTCAACTTTGAGTTTGACCATTGTGTTATGAGAATCGATTTCAACGCAGATGAGCCAATTGACATCACTAATTCCAATGAGTTTAAGGATGTGATTTACAACGAAGACCCTTTGTTTGTAGATCCATCAGAAAACAATTTTGAACTTGATTCTGCTATTTCTTCCGCCTTTAATGCAGGAGATAATGGAATAACGAACGTTGATTTAGGTGTCATGGGAATGGACGTCATCGGCAACCAACGTCCGTTTTTTAGTCCACTAGGTTCAATTCCTGATATTGGCGCGTACGAACGTCAGGAGTAAGAACATCTCTATATTTGAGACAGTTCTAGCTCGCGTTTGAAAAACCTGATTCTAAATAGTCTTCACACCATTGGTGTTTCATCGCTTTTGCGGGGTAGAAAGAAGAATCAACTCACGGTTCTCAGTCTTCATCGTATTTCAAATGAGCGAAATGTTTTTTGGAATCCTATCCAACCGAAAACGTTTAACCAACTTCTTACTTACGTTAAGAAGAATTACAACGTAATAGGGTTCGAAGAACTGGAGCATATTGAGGGTGCAAAATCAACCAAGCCGTATCTCATTCTGAGTTTTGATGATGGTTACTATGATTTCTATGAGTTTGCGTTACCGCTATTGGTGAAACATGGTTTGCCTTCTAATCACAATATTGTGAACGAATGTGCCAATAAGAATAAAATAATCTGGACGCAACATTTGAATGTTCTGTTTGAGCATAGTATTCAAAATTCAATTCCCCTTGAAATCGAGTTTGCTGATAGAAAAACAACTCTTTCTGATTTCGGAAATTCATGGATGTCATTCTATCTAAACACGTTCAAAACACTTTTGAATATGCCTGTTTCCGAAAGAGAATCAGTAATGAATCAACTTCAGAATGCAATGGGTATTGACACTTCATGTAGAATGATGAATTGGGAAGAAATCCGAGAATGCAATGCAAATGGAGTTGAAATCGGAAGTCACACTTTTGCACATGATTCGCTGGGAACAATCAAAGACCTGGGGGCATTAGAAAAGGAAATTCTGACATCTAAGAGGGAAACAGAAAAGTTATTGGGCAAAAAGGTGAATGTGTTAGCGCTGCCCAACGGACAAACAGGCAAACAGGCTGATGCGGTTATTTCCAATTCAGATTATAAATTCGTGCTGTATGTCAATGATGAGTTGAATAGAATGCCAATTTCTAAAGACAATAATCCAATTCCTATTTCTAGAGTAAACATGGTCGATGAACCATTTCCTCAAATGGCACTGAGAATGGAGCAATTCCACAAAATGCTGAGAAGAAATGTCTGAAATAGCAAAACCTGAACGGCACCTGCAGCAAACTGAAGATTTCGATTATGAACTAAAACGAATTGGTTCAGACGACTTTTCGGTACTCATTCCTTTGATGGAAGACTGCTTTGGAATGGATGTTGACATTGATTACTTCCGTTGGAAATACACACAGAATCCTGCTGGTAGTTTTATTGGATTTATTGCTGCTGACAAAGCCACAGGTCAAGTAGGTGGCTACTATGGTGTCATTCCGCAGATATTTGAATTGGACGGAAAAGTGACTAAGGTTTTTCAGTCATGCGATACAATGACGCACTCAAAGCATCGAAGACGCGGTTTATTTCGAAAATTAGCCATGCGGTGCTATCAGGAACTTAGAGACGAAGAAAATTTATTCGTAATAGGATTTGGTGGCGGACAATCTACGCCAGGCTTTCTGAAGTTTGGGTGGCAACGAATATTCGATTTTCGTTATTATTTTAAACCAGCCATTCTGTGTAGGTTTTCGAAAGGTTCGAAATCTGCAATAGAAGATGTAAATGTGAGTACCGCTCAAAAAGCAATCGAAGACGGGCTCGACATCACTAAAAAGAAAGCATCTGCAAAAGCAAAAAGCGTTAGAACAAGTGAACAGATTAATTGGCGACTGAGCAATCCGTACCACAAATATTTAGCGTTGCGTGTTACCAATGACGATGTCAGTTACATGATTTTTTACTTGGATAAGGACAAACTGGTTGTATTTGATGTTTTCATTGACAATCCAGTAAGCGGTAAAAAAATGATGAACTTTCTTAGTCAGGAAGTACTACAGAATAATTTTAAGGGTATCATTTCTTTTTGTCAGGAAGACGGAAGGGATTCAGAAGTGTTGAAAAAACTCGGATTTATCAGCAACCCTTTCAGTTTCGGACCACTCAACGAGCGGGTCCCTTTTATTCAGTTTAGTGATAAAAATCGGATGGAAGAGTACCTTTCACCAAATGATTGGTGTGTGACCACTTACGATCACGATTCACTCTGACAGTAACAAAGCAAGAATCTATTCCATTGAAGAAAGCACTTATTCTTGCATATGATTTCCCGCCTTTCAACTCTATTGGAGGCCAACGACCTTACGCTTGGCTGAAATACTTCCGAGAATTCGGATTGAGTCCAACTGTGGTTACGCGTCATTGGGATAGAAAGATAAAAGGACCTGATGATTGCAACCTGCCAAGTATCAAGACTAATGTCACGGAGGAAACCTCGGATTACGGGAAAGTTATTCGTGCACCATTTTATCCAAGCCTGCGAGACAAGCTTATTGTTAGAAATGATATACCCTCAGTTTTGCTCCGTAAGACACTTTCGGTTTGGCAGTTACTTACTGAACATTATATAAGGTCATCAGACAATAAACGACCAATACTTGAAGCTGCTTGTGAGTACCTGAAACAGAATAAGGTTGATGTGATTATTGCCTGTGGAGAACCTTTCGTTCTGTTCCGATATGCTGCTGAGTTGAGCCGAGAGTTTGAAACTCCATGGGTAGGTGATTACCGCGATGGTTGGAGCACTAACTACCGTTGGGATGATGCAAGGTTCTATGGCTTAATTCAGAAATCAGTTCAGCAGAAGGTTGAGAAACGAATTGTTTCGTCAGCAAAAATTTTGACTACTGCCGCACCTAGTTTTTCAAAACGATTAGCGAAACTAACTGGACGAAAACCTGAAGATATTCCCGTTATCTATAATGGCTATTTCGAGGAGAAATTCAATGGATTAGACAACATTCCACTGAAGAAGAAATTCAGCATTACCCATGCCGGAACACTCTATTATTTTCAACGAGTAGAGACATTTTTTAATGGGTTGAATTTGTTCCTAGAACAAAACCCAACAGCAGAAGTAGAAGTCACTTTTTACGGTTTGAACTTTTATCCTACACAAATTGATAGAATTAAAGCGGCAGTTGGAAACGCAGATGTGACTTTTACCGATAAAATGCCACACGATGAAATACTGAAAGAACTGGTTTCTTCGCACGTTCAGCTTTTGCTTGCAACTCCTGAAAAGCATCAAATTTACGCCAAGGTGTTTGATTACATCGCAACAGGAAGGCCTATTCTAATGGTTGAAAATGATAAAGGACCGTTGGAAGAAATCCTCTCGGAGCGAGAAAATTCGGCCATTCATTCTACCGCAGAGGGGGTGGCCAATTATCTCAAAGAATCCTATTTTAATCCCAGTAATCAACAATCCGTTGTCAATACGGATGATACTTTTACACGCAGAAACCAAACGCGTAGATTCGCGGAATTGATATTGAAAGCAATCGATTAGAATGATAAATACAGTATTCAAAAAAGACCTTTTTAAAGACAAAGTTGTCCTTGTAACTGGAGGTGGAACAGGCATTGGATTACGAATTACACGGGAGTTTTGTCAACTTGGCGCAAAAGGAATTATCGCAAGCAGAAATGCGGATAAGCTTTCGCAAGGTTTGAAAGTATTAACCGATGAAGGTACCGAAGCCATTGCTTTAGAATGTAACATCCGAGATGAGGAAAGTGTGAAAAACTGTGTGAAATCGGCCATTGCAGCATTTGGTAAAATTGATATTCTGGTAAATAATGGGGGCGGACAGTTTCCCTCTCCAGCGGAATTTATCAATCGAAAAGGATGGCATGCCGTTATTGAAACAAACCTTACGGGGACGTTCTTTCTTACTCAGGAGGTGTTTAATCAATCCATGAACTCAAATGGTGGTTCCGTCATCAACATAACGATGGATAACCGAAACGGTTTTCCCATGTTGGCTCACTCTGCTGCCGCACGTGCTGGTGTGCAGAACTTGACCTTGAGCCTAGCCAACGAATGGGGTAAATATGGCGTTCGGGTAAATAGCATTTCGCCAGGAACGATTGAATCGAGCGGGTTAGATACATACGCTCCTGAATTTCAGGAATACGTTCGGGGTTATGGAAAGAATAATCAGCATTATAGGTTAGGAACTGAAGCAGAAGTTGCATCTGCCGTTGTGTTTTTATCCTCGCCAGGTGCTTCTTTTATTACGGGTTTAAATATGGCTGTTGATGGTGGACAATCTATTTACACGCCACTGATGCCGCCAATTGAGAATGATAAGAATGAACGATTTGATGATTAATGACTGATGAACATCATTTCTCGCAGAGCGTTATACGAACTAACTTCGATACATAATTAGTTGAAAAGTCTCCTCGAAATATATCAGTCACCCGAAGTATGGGGGTTTACGGATGACGTAACTGTTTATTTCGTTCCTGGATTTGCGATTTTAATCTTTCTCGAATTCTATATCGGTTATCGCGATAAGATAAAACTCCACGAACCTAAGGATAGTCTTGCCAGCATTGGTATGGGAATGGGGTCGCTGGTTCTTGGAGTAGGAGTGAAGTTCGCTGCATTTGGAATCTTCCTATATCTCTATCAGTTTGATGTTTTGGGGTTAAAGCAGCATTTGGGAATGGACAAATGGTACGCTTGGGTGATTCTCTTTTTTGCGGATGATTTTTCATTTTATTGGCATCATAGGTTAAGCCATCATATTCGAATTTTGTGGGCCGCACACATCAATCATCATTCTTCGGTTAACTATAACTTGGCCGTGGCACTTCGTCAGAGTTGGACAGAACTATTCTACAAGTATTTTTTCTGGCTGTGGCTCCCACTTATTGGTTTTCACCCAATTATGATTTTCACCATGATTGGTATTAGTCTTATCTATCAGTTCTGGGTACACACCAAAATGATTAAATCGCTGGGTCCACTAGAATGGTTTATGAATACGCCTTCGCACCATCGTGTCCATCATTCAAGTAATACGCGCTACTTAGACAGGAACCATGCTGGCATCCTCATTATTTGGGATAGACTTTTCGGAACGTTTCAGAAGGAGCTGGATGAAGACCCCGTGGTTTTCGGTATTACGTCAAACATCCATACCTACAATCTATTTAAGATTGCGTTTCACGAGTTTCAGAGTATTTGGGAAGATGTAAAGACCGCCCCTAATCTGAAAACAAAGCTTGGCTACATTTTTATGGCCCCGGGTTGGAGTCATGATGGAAGTAGGAAAACATCTGATCAGCTTAGACAAGAGGAAGGATTAAGTTGAGAATACGTGCAATTGCAAACAAAGAGGTCTTCTCATTGAGTAGCCTTTTCTGTTAAGTCTATTTTCCGAAACAAAATCTACTGAGCTACAGCTTGTACAATAGCTTTACCCTGCCAACAATCAGGTGCTTTTATTCCCAATAGATACGCAAGAGTTGCAGCCGTATCGTAAGTTTCAACTGGGACTTGAAGTTCGCCATTCACCACACTTGGTCCAGTGAGAATCCAAGGCACATTCACTTCTTCGGGTGTGTCTCCTCCGTGTCCGTGGCCAATGCCACCATGGTCGGCAGTAATAAGGATAACGGTCTTTTCTGCCACACCAGATTCTTGTACTGCTTTTACAATTTTCGCAATCATTTGGTCTGCTACACCAACGGCATCATAATACGCTTGTGTTCCGTGACCGTCATGATGGCCGGCATGATCCACATTGTCTAAGTGTACGAACATGAAATCAGGCTTCTTCTTTTTGAAATAATTGACAGCCTTTTTTGTAATTCCCTTGTAACCGTGATGAGAAGCGGCTTGCAATAAATTAGCATCTCGTTGTCTGTTTACGACACCTTTCTCAAACAACCGATTGAACGCCAACCAATCGTTGAAACAAGCAATATTTGATTCTGGCTTTTGTCTGCGTAGTTCTCCAAAAATGGTAGGCCACATTCCGCTTGGTTTGCCGTTTCGTTTAGTTCCCTCACATTCCAATTCAATGGTCTGTTTGTGAGGTTGCCACGAGTTGGAGGTAACGCCATGCTTATCAGGCCCAGCCCCCATAATCATGCTTGCCCAATTTGGGCTGCTACTAGTAGGAAGAACCGCTTGACATTTGAAAGAGTAAGCCGCCACTTTCAGAATACTATCCAATGTAGGAGTATTAGCTTTTTGGATGCCATCTGGACTCATGCCATCTACGCCAATCACAATAACATGTTTAATATCTGGCGCTTGCGCGAAAAGAGAAAACGGTAGTAGAAGAAATGAAAAAATAAACGACCAGTACTTCGGCCGAGAACTCTCAATCCAAGTACTGGCCGCTATTCGCGTATCGCTACTCACTATTTCAACGAAGCAAGAACTTTGAAGCCATCTTAATAAAACTCAATTTCCCACTTGTGTATGGTGGGTATTTCTGTGCCACATCACCCAAGAAAGACCGAACCATAACTGGTTTTTTGTGCGAGAATGTATCGAAACCAAGCTTGCCGTTGTAAGCGCCAATTCCGCTGTTTCCAACACCTCCAAACGGAAGATTCGGTTGTCCTGCATGAACCATTGTTTCGTTCACACAGATGGCTCCCGAAGAAGTTTCGTTCATCAAACGCTTCTTCAGTTTAGAATCGTTGCTAAACAGATACATAGCCAAAGGACGCTCTCCTGCGTTGATGTGATTGATGACTTCATCAAAGTTGTCATAACCAATAACAGGCATTACAGGTCCGAATATTTCTTCCTGCATAGCAGGATGATCCATCGTTACGTTATCAATGATGGTTGGCGAAATGTATTTGGTTGCTGCATCGGTCACTCCTCCAACAAGAATATCTCCTGTAAGCATCTTGCTCACACGCTCAAAGTGTCTGTCGCTAATTAAGCGACCAAGGTCGTCAGAAGGTTTGTCAGCGTCACCGAAAAACTCACCGATGTAATGCTTAACACGCGCCAAAAATTTATCCTTGATTTTGTTGTTGACATAGATGTAGTCAGGAGCAATACACGTTTGTCCAGCGTTTTGAAATTTCCCCCAAACCAATCGCTTTGCAGCCACATTCATATTAATGTTAGTGTCAACAATACAAGGGCTTTTTCCTCCTAATTCTAACGTGACTGGCGTAAGATGTTTGGCTGCCGCCTGATAAATAATTCGACCGATTTCGGTTCCTCCTGTAAACAGTAAATAATCGAATCGTTCTTTTAGTAATTCTGTGGTTTCAGGAACACCACCTTCAATACTTACAATGTATTCTGGGTCGAATGTGTCCGTAATCATGTCAGCAATAGCTTTGCTACAGTTTGGCGAAATTTCTGACGGTTTCACAACGGCTGTGTTTCCAGCAGCCATTGCGCCTAAAAGAGGGCCAAAAAGGTTTTTTACAGGATAGTTCCAAGGTGCAATAATAAGCGTAACGCCAAACGGTTCTGGCATAATCATACTCGAACCAGGCTGGAAGAATAGGGGAGTGGAAACACGTTCCGGTTCCATCCAATCTTCTAAATGACGCAGATAGTGCTCAATCTCGGCAACCGTAATACCAAGTTCGGTTGTGAATGCTTCTTGCGTTGATTTATTGAGGTCCTTTTTCAGCGCAGCAAGGAGTGCGGCTTCATGCTTGCTAAATGCAGCTTTAAGTTTCCGTAATTGCTTTTTTCGGAACGCAATAGGTTTGGTTGCGTGCGACCAGAAAAAATCTCGTTGCTTCTGAACGATTGCTGAATATGCTGTGCCTGTTGCTGGCTTTTCTGCTACTGCTTCCATATTAATATTTGATTCCGAGTTTGTTATAGAATTTGGCAAGTATCCACATTGGACCTACCAGAAAAAATTCAAGGTCTTTAAAGAATGATGGTTTTTTGCCTTCGATTTTATGTCCCCACAGTTGAAATATCCATGATACTATGAAAATCCCGAGTGAAATAATCCAAACACTAATGGGGCCATTATAAAAATAGCAGGCTATCATTCCGATTGACGTTACCACTAGCATGCCTACAGATATGGCAAACGATAACGATAGGTAGTAAGCAAAAACCAGTAGCGCAACAATCATCGATACATTCAATGGCTCACCTCCCATAAAGTCTAACTCAACAGGAAGTTTAACGTCCCAAAGCATTCCGATTACGCTCAAGAAAATGAGCGGAACGAAAATCCAATGTATAAGCTGATTCGTTTCATTCTGGTGGCTTTCGCTGTATTCAGAGAACAGACTTTCAATCTTAGACATTATTCTGATTGTATTTGGAATTCACGTAAAGTTAGCCACTTTGCGTTTTCATTTAAACCCAATCAAGGTTAATTTTCCAATTATGGATAATGTAAGAATCAGATTTACTGAGTTGTTCGGGAAAAGTGATAATGTGCAGCACTTTTTCTGTCCGGGTAGGGTTAATCTTATCGGAGAGCACATCGACTATTTGGGTGGATTGGTAATGCCGTCAGCTATTTCTTTAGGAATTACTGCTGTAATTCGTCCGAATAAAACGAACGCAATCACCGTTCATTCTACTGATTTCAACGAAACGATTGAACTCGATTTATCATCCTTACCTAACTCAAAACAGAATAATTGGTGTGATTTTGTGCTTGGAGTAGTCCTTCATTTGAATCAAATAGGAATTGAAGTAGGTGGTTGTGAGTTGCTTCTTGATAGTAATCTACCAAAAGGCTCCGGGCTTTCTTCTTCGGCAGCATTGGAAGTGTTATGCTATTTCATGTTTAGTTGTGTTTTTGGAGGAAAAGAGCCAAACCGCGTTCAAATGGCGCTTGATTGCCAGCGAATTGAAAATGAATTTATCGGAGTTAGCTGTGGAATCATGGACCAGTTTGCAGTTGCAAATGGTCAAGCAGATAAAGCCATTGTGCTTAATTGCGATACGTTGCAACATGAAATTGTTCCCTTAGACTTGAAGGAATATTCGCTTCTCATAATTAATACAAATAAGCCACGGGCATTGGCTGAAAGTGCTTACAACCAACGCAGAAAAGAATGCGATGAAGCACTAAAAATCATTTCGGTAGAACGGCCTATTGAGAATTTGGTGGAAGCAACACTGGATGATTTAGAACTAATTTCCAATCCAATTTTTAAAAAACGTGCGCGCCATGCCCTAACGGAACAGCTTCGTGTTCAGAAATCTGTCGGTGTGTTGAATTCAGGAAGCCTCGTTGAATTTGGAAATCTCATGAATGAATCGCATCAATCATTGAGAGACGATTTTGAAGTTTCTTGTGCTGAACTTGATTTCGTTGTTAATGAACTTCAGTCTTCAGATTCATGTCTGGGAGCAAGAATGACAGGAGCAGGCTTTGGAGGCTGTTGCGTTGCTTTAGTTGAAACCAAACGCGTTCACAAACTTTCACAGAGTCTAAATGAAACATACAAAACTCGGTTTAATCGGGTTCCCGAATTCTATGATTGCAAACCGTCAAATGGAGTACACATTATAAGTTGATGATTAAATTAACTTTAGACCCAATTAAACTTAACTACAAATTAGTATGAAAAGAATTTTTACACTTTGCCTTCTTGCGTTTGCAACGGGGGCTTTCGCTCAAACCGAGTGCAATGGAACTCGGTACATCGATTACAATTCGTTTTCAGGAGCAGATGTTACAAGTGCGGTAACATTTGGAAATAACACAGCTCTTTCAGGAAGTCCTGTGGATTTGAAGATGGATGTTTACGAGCCAACGGGTGATACGGAAACATCTCGCCCGGTTATTGTGATGGCTTTTGGTGGTTCTTTTATTGGAGGAGACCGTTCAGATGTTGCTTTTTTAGGAAATATTTTTGCTAAACTTGGTTACGTGGTGGTTGCACCTGATTATCGGGTTGGGTTGTTCTTCCCAGGCCAGGTGACGACAACGTTAGCCGTTCTTAGAGGTTCACACGACATGAAGGCTTGTGTGCGCTATTTGAAAAAAACAGTTGCTGAGGACGGAAACCCTTACGGCATTGACCCAGACAGAATTATTGTTGGTGGGGTTTCCGCTGGAGGAATCAGTGCGATTCACGCTGCTTATTTAAATTTGGATAGTCAAGTGCCGGCATACATGGCAGGTGATACTGCCGGACTTGGTGGCATGGAAGGGAATAGTGGAACGCCTGATTATTCAAGCGCCCCGTTGGCTGTTTTAAGCTTTAGTGGAACTATTGGTGATAGCGCTTGGATTATCCCGGGTAGTGTGCCAATCTGTAGCATTCATGAAGAAAATGACGGAACTGTTCCTTACCTCACCCAAGAGGTTGCTGTATCTGGAATTCCAACTGGTCTAATCGGTTATGGAAGTGGTGATTTGCATATTAGAGCCGAGAATGTTGGAATTGACAACTGCCTTCTCACGTACAGGGGAGTTGCTAATCACGTGGGGTATTTAGGTGGAACACCAGACCCAGAGGCATTAAATTTTGCGAGGGATTTCTGTGCGTCTATGGTTTGCGATGGTTCTTCTGATTGTGGTAACGTTGATGCAGGTGGTGCAACTGGAGTATTTGAAGCTGAGCGTAACTTAATTGAGGCTTATCCAAACCCAACGGATAATGTTCTGAATTTCGATATGGATGAAACTGCTACGGTAGAAATTATTGACGCGACAGGAAGAATTGTTCTTTCCAACACATCTCAGCGTGGTAAAAACCGATTGGATGTAAGTGCTCTTCCAACTGGAGTTTACACATTGAGAACAGTAGGCGAAAAAATCAGTACTGCTCACTTCATTAAGAAGTAAGACTCAGGCTTTTCTGAATTAAAAAAGGGCGGCTCTGCATTATGCAGAGCCGCCCTTTTTTGTAATACAATTTGGGTTACTTAATCAAGCAACCCATTTGTTTTCTTAACGCCTTCAGCGCTCTCAGCAAGCTTCGCTTTTTCAGCATCGTTAAGTTCAATCTCAACAATCTTCTCAATTCCGTTCTTTCCAAGAATTACCGGAACCCCAATACAAAGGTCAGATAGACCGTATTCTCCATCAAGCATTGCAGAACATGGGAACATCTTCTTCTGGTCACAAGCAATAGCCTGAACCAAAGCAGATACTGCAGCACCTGGAGCGTACCAAGCGCTTGTTCCAAGAAGTTTAGTCAAAGTAGCACCACCAACCTTAGTAGCCTCTTTTACTTCTTCCAGTCTTTCTGCAGAAAGAAACTCAGAAACAGGAACACTGTTTCTAACCGCCAATCTTGTCAACGGAAGCATACCCGTGTCGCTGTGTCCACCAATCACCATACCTTCAACATCAGACCCTGGGCATTCTAGAGCCTCGCTCAAACGATACTTAAAACGAGCGCTATCCAATGCGCCACCCATACCAATAATTCTGTTTTTCGGAAGACCAGTAGCCTTGTGAGCCAAATAAGTCATCGTATCCATTGGGTTACTCACAACAATAATGATAACCTTTGGCGAATGCTGAATCAAACTCGTAGCAACACTTTTTACAATGCCAGCATTAATACCAATTAGCTCCTCGCGCGTCATACCCGGCTTACGTGGAATACCACTTGTAATTACAGCAATGTTGCTACCAGCCGTTTTCGAATAATCGTTGGTAACGCCTGTAATCTTCGTGTCAAACCCGTTCAGAGTAGCACACTGCATTAAATCCATCGCTTTACCTTCCGCAAAACCTTCTTTAATGTCAACTAAAACAACTTCCGAAGCAAAATCTTTAATCGCGATATATTCAGCGCAACTTGCACCAACCGCACCTGCTCCTACAACTGTAACTTTCATGGTATTATTTTTTTGAATTTTTCGTTTTTGAACGGTGGCAAATGTAGAAAACATGCTCATGCACCAAAAGCAGATAGAAGTCAGTTTTAAAGGTCTTATAAACCACTAGGAAAGACTGATATGGGTTTGAGCGTGTTCCCAAGCTGCACAAGGGGGGCAGGCTGTCCGCTGTATCTTTTGTGCGAAAAGCAAAAAAGGATGCTGCTTCCATCCATCACGCGGGCGCACTCAGCAAATTTCAACCTCTAATAAACACTATTGGTATTTTCATGTTTGTTTTCAAAAACAAGTGCATGAAACTAATTATCAGCTACGTACTCACTATGCTCGTATTCTTTGCCATAGACATAGTTTGGATTGGCGGTTTTGCCAAGAACTTTTATTGGGGGAATATGGGTAGTATTCTTAAAGATGATATTAACTGGATAGCAGCCCTCGTCTTCTACTTATTGTACATATTCGGAATTTTCGTTTTCGCTATTCT
>DMRV01000017.1 GCA_003456455.1 Flavobacteriales bacterium | reverse complement strand
GCCCTCCAACTCATCGGATAATTTTAAACAAATTAATACCCCAAACTCACAGGAAGTGAATAACATAACAACATACAATCAAGGAAGATAACAGATGCCAATAGTAGTAAATTCAAACTCGAGTGCGACCACTGCCTCGTTCAACTTAAGTCGGGCCAACGACGCATTACGTAAAAGTTTAGGAAGACTGTCTTCGGGCAATCGGATCAATAACCCCGCAGATGATGCCGGTGGATTAGCGGTCGCATACAAACTTAATTCCAAAGTCGGCCGAACTTCTGCCATAATGCAAAATACACAAAATGCATTATCATATCTCCAAGTTCAAGATAGTGGATTACAAACTGCCGGTAAAATTGTAGATCGTATGGCTGAGTTGCGTGTAATGTCACAGGATATTACCAAGAATACACAGGATATCGAAAATTACTCCAAAGAATTTGTCGAACTTCAGTCCCAATTAAATCAAGTTTCGAAAGAAAAGTTTAATGGAATCAGTCTATTCGCGTCCAGTTCGGCAACCTCAATTGATGGTATATTAAATCATATTGATACAACCGAAGCTGAGGTAGAAAAGTACGGTGAATTAGCATACGATACATTTAGCCGAACTTTACTCACGCATGACTCCGGGGTTAGTACATCAGGCAGTATCAAGATCAATGTGGTTAACTTTCAGTTCATGCTTTCGATTGGAACATTAAGTTCTGGAGCAGCAGCAGGTACATCTATCGATTTAGGAAATATTAATGGAGCCAACTCTGGGACGGGAGTCGATAGTGGTTTCATTTCAGACATAACGGAGGTCAATGTTTCTCAATTCACCGACATCATAGAACGAATTGCAGACATGCGTGCTGAAAACGGTGCCGAACAAAACCGAGTGCTTAATACTATGGATCTTTTGCAAACGAACTTGACTAACTTAGAGGCTGCACATGGACGAATCATGGATACTGACATTGCATTAGAATCCACCCGTTTTGCGAAGCACAATATTTTAGTGCAAGCAAGTGCAGCTATGACCGCACAGGCGAACCAACTCACTAATGTCGCCCTCCAACTCATCGGATAATTTTAAACAAATTAATACCCCAATCTCACAGGAAGTGAATAACATAACAACATACAATCAAGGAAGATAACAGATGCCAATAGTAGTAAATTCAAACTCGAGTGCGACCACTGCCTCGTTCAACTTAAGTCGGGCCAACGACGCATTACGTAAAAGTTTAGGAAGACTGTCTTCGGGCAATCGGATCAATAATCCCGCGGATGATGCCGGTGGATTAGCGGTCGCATACAAACTTAATTCCAAAGTCGGCCGAACTTCTGCCATAATGCAAAATACACAAAATGCATTATCATATCTCCAAGTTCAAGATAGTGGATTACAAACTGCCGGTAAAATTGTCGATCGTATGGCTGAGTTGCGTGTAATGTCACAGGATATTACCAAGAATACACAAGATATCGAAAATTACTCTAAAGAGTTTGTCGAACTTCAGTCCCAATTAAATCAAGTTTCGAAAGAAAAGTTTAATGGTATTAGCCTTTTCGCGTCCAGTTCAGCTTCTGAAGTAAATGGAATTCTTAACAAAGTCGAAGATACGGATGCCGCAGCAGAGAAGTACGGTGAATTAGCATACGACACATTTAGCCGAACTTTACTCACACATGACTCCGGGGTTAGTACGTCCGGAAGTATCAAACTCAATGTGGTTAATTTTCAGTTCATGCTTTCAATTGGAACTACCACATCTGGAGGGAGTGGAATGGACTTAGGAAACATTAACGCTGGTACAGCTGGAGGAACAGAAGTAAACGCAGCTGGTTTCTTGAACGACATAACTGAAGTTAATGTTTCTCAATTCACTGATATTATAGAACGAATCGCAGACATGCGTGCTGAAAACGGTGCCGAACAAAACCGAGTGCTTAATACTATGGATCTTTTGCAAACGAACTTGACTAACTTAGAGGCCGCACACGGTCGAATCATGGATACTGACATTGCACTGGAATCCACCCGTTTTGCAAAGCACAACATTTTAGTGCAAGCGAGTGCAGCAATGACCGCACAGGCGAACCAACTTACCAATGTCGCTCTTCAATTGATCGGATAATAAGGTACATCCATCTCATAATAACTACCCCAACTATGGTTAAAGCAATCAGAGACTGTCTAAAGATTAGTTCTATGGCTTGCATAACTTTTTCATGAAGTACTCATCTATAAGTTTAAATGTGTTAGTTCCTCGCTATCAGAGGAAAGCCTTGGGCATTTTGCCTGGGAAAAAATGGCAAACACAACATTCAGGTTGGCCAATCCAACGAGAGGAAATTGAATGAACACCTGTCAATTAACTCACATTGAGTTGTATATTATGACTAATCAGGAGCCTTCCAGTTCTCCCTCAGAAGGAGGGTCACCATACAGTACTATTCTGGGAAAAATTAACCACAATTTAATATGCAATTAACCAACTTCGCATTTATGACATCCAGGCAAAATTATCTAGATGCTCAGCGTGCCAGCTTTAAATCATCATCAAGGATTACATCCGGGAGTCGCATGATTAATTCGTCAGATGATGCAGCAGCAATCTCACAGGCAGGTAAAATGAAATCTGATATGTTGTCCAAGAGTTCATACATACAGAATCTCAAATCAGCACGCAGTTATCTAAAATTCCAAGAAGCGGGATATCAAAAAGTCTTTTCAATCTATCAGCGTATGGAGGAATTATCCAGTGAATCACTACTCCAACCGAAGGGACCAAGTAATCCCTTTAACAAAGAGTTTGAAGAGTTGAGAAAAGAATTAGAGAACATTAAAAACTCCAAAATGAATGGAATTTCAATGTTCGACCCAGTGGCGACTTGTGGAGAAATCAGTGATATTAATGTTAAGGACTCAGCCCTTGATTACACCCAGCAAGATCTTGCGGTTGCCCAAACTATTAGAGGGAAGAGTCAAGACGTCGGTGCCTATGGCGGAACTTTAAGTTTTAATGTTAACTCCGGTAATGCCGGTGAAATTTATCGTGTGTTCATGGGAGATAAAGAAATTTTCTCGACCGGACCTTCTTTCAACGGAAATGACCCAAAGAAAGATATTATAAATTCCTACACTGAATGGTCTGCGGGCAATCAAATTAAAAGAAACAAGGGAGTGGTTTTCAACGATCAAATTTACCAAAACATATCGGGAGGGAACTTCACAATAAACGGCTTAAGCATTACACCAGATCTAGATTCTGGGAATTGGTTAGACACAACTGTAAAAACTTCAAACCCTGATACCAACGGGTCCTTGCAATCGAAAATCGTTAACTCGGATTCTTGGCAAACTTCAGGTTCTGCCGGGGACGGAGACCCTGACACTATTAAACTAACCTTTGGACCAGGTGTGGAAACAATTTATGAGTTTAGCATCGGAAATTCAAATTTAGCAGAGTCCTTTAACATTGGAACAACCCCGCAATCGAAACTCCATTCAGAAGGAGGAAAGATCAGGAAAGCTGACTTAGGTATAAACTCAAGTGAAACTCAACTTTCGCTTCACGTAGAGACCAAATCAATAGGTGTAATTTCAGATGTTAAGTTTGAACCAATTTTCTTTGACAAGCAGCTCGACATAGACACCTCTGGTAATCAAATTGCACTTAAGGCAGTGGGATTCGAAACTTTTGAAAACTTTTCGATCGATTCATCAAGTAGTGCCAAGAAAACTTCTCAGAAACTTCTCGGAATGGGAGAGATGATGGGAGAAATTGAGTGCATCGGTGCGAATTGGCTACCGAAAATTGCATCCGCAATCAACCGAATCGATTCCGAAATTTTGGCCGCGGAGTCAAATTCACTCGGTAGTGAAATCGCCCTTGGGAGAATTGTCGGTTCCGACATGGCTCTTGAGAGCACTAATCATGCTAAGCAGATGCTAAAAATGGATATGGCTGCCTTCGTTATGAGTAACACTACTAGAATAAATGATGTACTAGCACCCTTAACTACTCAACATCACCGGAGCAAAGTAATGAACGGTTCCGCACTATTATAAATTTTAATTTAAACTTTTTTTAACCACTTCCAACATCATATTTACAAAAAATAGTTCTGATTCCGTTCCCAGTATTATCGGAACAAAACTGTCAACCTGGCAGTTATTAGAGGCAAAACCACGCTTATTTATTTCAAATATAAAAACTTTTTTTATTACTACTACTATAAAAAGCATGCAGAGCTCTTTCCTTGGTCGGAAATCTTTGCTCCTTCGAAAAAATTATAATCAAGCATCCGGAACTCCTGAAGCTCGATTTGATTGTTCATTCGTCAGGTGCTTGCGATTGCTCGCAGGCACCTGGCAGGTGACGAGGGATACCATTTTTAAACTTTCTACAACATCAACATTAACCCACTAAATCAGGAGGAACTATAAAATAGCTCAACAGGAAAGAATCTTAAATCGCTTTATGTAGTCAATAACTTCAAAGCATTTTGATTTGTACATCATTTGTTGTGCCAAATTATATACTTTATTTATTATTATTCCCGACAACAGGAGGTTGTCGCCATATGATCAAGGATGATCCTATATTTATTCGTAAACTAACTTTTAAATGCAATTGTGCTTAACTGTGCAATTACAATGTGAGTTACTTAAGTTTAATCTTTAATTGCACATTTAGTTAGCATTACAACATTTTTTGTAATGCCAAGCATTGGTCTCAGTTCTGTGCTTTCACAGTAGTGTGTCACTCGCATCTGGCGTCTCTATTTAAACCTCTGTCCGTACACATTCGGTCAACTGGAATAAGTTCATTTATACTGATGAAACCTAATTTTATATTCAAACTTTGTACAATATTCACTTCTATTCATGAATATTCAAAGTTATTACACAAAATTAGAGTTTTTATTCTTAATTTACTATCGGGACTCTTCACCCAAATCATCAATGAAGAGACAGGCGACAGGAGGTTGCTTGTATTAACAACACATCAAGGAGGATGTAATCATGCCACTAAATATAAATACAAATACCGCTGCATCAGCAGCAAGTTATCACCTATCAAAAAATAACGCTTCTTTACAAAAGAGTCTGACCCGACTTTCCAGTGGAAGTCGAATCACTCAACCAGCAGATGATGCCGGTGGACTTGCGGTCTCAATGAAGCTAAGGGGTACTATAAGTCGACTCAGCGGGGTGGAAAAGAACATAGATAACGCAATTTCATTTCTGCAAGTACAGGACGGGATTCTTGAATCAGGGGGTAAAATTCTCGACCGTATGGCTGAACTCAAAGCCCTCAGTCAAGATGTCTTAAAGAACTCTTCTGATATCGCTAACTACAATTCCGAATTCAAAAACTTACAGGTTCAACTCTTTCAAATGAGTGATACCAAATTTAACGGAGTAAGTTTATTTGCCTCTACTTTTGTGAATTCAGCAGGTGCAACAACCAATGCGACATTCAATACCTCCGGTTCAGGAAACACAGTAAGTATATTTACAAGTGCGACAGGAGAAAGTGGTTCAAAAGTGAGCATTAACAAATCAGCAATGCTTGCGGCATTAACTATCACTGCAGCAACTCCTAGTACTGCAAATACTTTTCAAAGT
>DMRV01000216.1 GCA_003456455.1 Flavobacteriales bacterium | reverse complement strand
TAGACCTGGAGGAGCAACTCCTGTTGTAGAATTTGAGTGGTGTACACCAATCGTGTCAGAAAACGCTAGTGCAATGCAGGTTCATGGAGTGGAATTTGCAATATTTTCAAACGACACAGCGAATGGGGTTGAAGGGTATTCCGTTTTCCCAAAAGTATACCAATGGAACGATGTGATTGATGAAACCTCAGTAACATTCAATTCTCTCGATGAGTTAACCAACAATGAGGTTTATGACTTTTTTGAAGATTTAGAAGGAGAGTTTGTAACACACGCTTTTGCAGAACCAATTCAACTTGAAGACAACCAAAAATACTTATCGTGTATAATGGTTACCAATGAGGAACTTTTCATCGGAACAGATGGAGGAGTTGACTATTCAATTAACTATGACAACTATCCTGCTCAAGTATTCTTCCCACTTCAAGACTTAGATGCCGGAACTTGGTTTGCTGGAGGTTTAGGAGCGGACGCTGTTCCAGCAATTATCACCAGACTACATCTTATAAACGGTATTGCTGATGATTTTGAAGGGGAGAAAATCACGCCATACCCAAACCCAACCGTTGATATGATAAACATTCCTTTCCCAACAAGTGTAGAAGGGACTGTTATGCTTAATGTGTTTAGCGTTAATGGGCAGCTGGTTAAGTCCGAAGAGCTTTGTTTAAAAAACTCCAATCAAATTCGTGTTGATGTTACGGAGCTATCAAGCGGAATTCACACTTTCAACCTTACATTTGAAGATGAATCAACTACATCATTTCAAGTGGTTATTTCAAAATAAATCATTGAAGTTTTACTTCTTTGAAAGAGCCTGAGTTTTTCAATTCAGGCTCTTTTTGTTTTGCATTATGATATACAATCGATAGCGTGTAAATTAGTGGACTATAAAAATCAAATTTAACATCTGATGAAAAAACTATTTCGAAACCTCTTAACTATTTTCTGTGTATTGGCTGCACTCAATGCGTCTGCTCAAATAGTGCTAATTGTGGAAACTCCTGCGCCTCTTGCTGGAACTTATGATTTCACATATGCATCCACATGGGCCGCAAACATGGACACAATTGGAATTACTGCCGAAGCTGCTTTTGCCGTGGATGGTTCTGCTACTGAAGACTCACTAGTATGTGGTGCTGTTATAAACCCATTGGACATTGATGGAAAGATTGCCGTTCTATACCGAGGGGCATGTGAATTTTCTTCAAAGGCTAAAAACGCACAAGACTCTGGAGCTATCGCTTGCATTATCATCAACAATATTCCAGGTGCCCCAATTGAAATGGGTGGCGGTTTATTGGCAGATGACGTATTTATCCCTGTAGCTATGATTAGCAATACTGACGGTGCACTTTTGCGGCAAGCAATCATTGATGGAGACCTCACTATGTACTTAGGAAATAACACGGGTGTTTTCGCTTATAACGTTGGAACTTCTGTTGGTGAAGTTGTATTGCCGCCAATTGCTGCAATTCCTACCTCATTTGTCGAGACTCAAAGCACTACTATAAGTGTAGGCATGTGGGCTTTTAACTACGGAAATCAAGAAGCAACAGGTATTACCGGAAGCGCTGTAATTGCTAGAGATGGTAATGAAGTTTACAACGAATCTGCTTCTGGTGTGGACATCCCTGTAACTGGAGACAGTGCATATTTTAGTTTCCCTGAATACTTAACCGCAGACGAAGGATATTACACAATGACTTACACTCTTGAAGCTGATTCGGCTGATGAATATAGTCAGGATAATGAAATTGTTTTGAATTTTTGGATTAACTCAGCTGGTAACTTCTCTCTTAGTAGAATGAGTCCTGATGACGGTTCCTTAAACACAGGCGTACTTCAACCCGGTGTTGCTGCAGGTTCATCATTCGCTCCGTGGGAATGGTGTACTGTAATACGAACGCCAGATGAAAACGACCTCCAAGCTCATGGTATTTCATTCGCCACAACCACAGACGATACGTTAATAAGTCTGGTTGGTAAATCTGTTTTCCTGAAGTTTTATGAATGGAATGACGTTGGAGAAGCTACTATAAACGATTTAAATGAACTAACTGCGAATGAAATTTATGACTACAGTGAAGACGCTCGTTCGGAGTATGTTACACATACATTTGAAGAACCGATTGACCTTTTAGCTGGTCAAAGATACTTGAGTTGTGTATGGATTGACGATGAGGATTTATTCCTTGCTTACGATGCTGAATTAAATTACAGACTCAACTTTCAAGAGACCTACTTTGAAGAGTTGATTAGCCCACTCTTCACCTACGAACCAAACAACGAGACTGGTTTCCTCCTTGGGTTTGGCTATGACGCAGTTCCTGCCTTTGCAACTCTAATGAGCGACCCTAACGGTATTGCTGAAAGTTTGGAAGAATTGAATATCACGGCATATCCAAATCCTACAACAGATGTAATTAATATTCCACTTGGACGAATTAACGGAAACGTTACACTCCAGGCATTTGATATGGGGGGTAGATTAGTCTTGAATGAAGAAATCTGCCAAAAGAACAATAACTTAATCGTAGATGTGACTTCACTAAAAAGTGGACTGCACACTTTTAGTCTCACGTTTGAAGATGGCTCAAGAACATCATTTCAAGTAGTCGTAACGAGATAAAGCAAACGATATAATTGTGAGAAACCCGACTTGGAAACAGGTCGGGTTTTTTATTTCCGAAGAATTTCGGAATCGAAAATAAGTGAGTGAAGCTTTTTGGCATTTACCGTATTACAGAAACGCTGATTCAGAATTACCTCTCGTTTCTTCCGGCTGCTAATACTAAACTCCTCTGCAAATAAAGATTGAACTGCTTGAATAAAGCGCTTGTCGGTATCCTCTACTCGACACAAAGGCTCCAATCCAGTATTTTCAACCATGAAAGAGTTGACCAAGCAATGTCTTCCCATGTACAGTGCTGCAAGTAACTTCAGTTTAATGCCCGTTGCCTGAAAAGTTGGCAGCACGTTTACTTGAGCATCTTTGATAAGCTGATGAATTTCTTGGGTATTTAAATTCGTCCGAATCTCAATATTAGGATTATCCGAAACGGCCTCTTTTAGCTCTTGAGATGGTTTGTTGCCAGCAATTATTAATGGCACATCAATCTTAGAAAAGACGTTTTTAATTAAGTGTAAAGCAGCTTGGTTGTTCTCGCCAATTTCCAAACTACCGTGATACAGACAAAATTCACCTATTCCAGCAGCAATTTCAACCTTATCGTTTGGGTGAAATGCAGAAATGTGGTTCACATTCGGGTACTTTGAATCTAGATACGCTGAATCTGCTTTAGAGATAGCCGCTACGAGTTGCGCATTGCAAATAGTGCGTTCAAACCGTTGCAGTTTCACTGCTTCATTAAGGAAGTAATACTTCTTAAAAACTTGTTTTTCCACCTTGGCCAAACTCCGGTAATAATCGTGTTCGATATTATGCGTTCGCACAATTTTAAAGCGATTCATTAAGCGCTCATCTGCCAAATGGTAGCACGTGTGTAATCCTTCAAACAGAATGGGATAGTCATCTTTCAACAGTCGCTGTACGAGCTGCTCGGATGAACGTGTAACGGCAATAAATGGTCGCCTTCTAAAAAGATATCCACGCGTTGTGTTTCGATGATAGTAAAAAACCTCTTCGCAGATTTCCGCTAATTCAGGAACTTCTTTTCTACCATATTCAAAGCAATGCAGATGGATTTTCACACCTAGAGCAGCAAGTGCTTTAAACTTATAAAACACATCAATAACACCACCATAATTGGCAGGCAACGGAACATCAAACGATATGACGTGCAAGTGTTTATCCATCAAGGTTATCAATCATAGCGGATAATACTTTAGTCTCTGTTTCCCAGTTCAACTCCGTTCTTGCTTTCAGCGCGTTCCGCCTCCATTCTTTAACTTTCGGTGACAATAGCATTTCCTGAATTTGAGTAGCAAGTCTTTCAGGCCCAAAGGAAACAGCAATCTCCCCTACTCTGTAATTTTCAATTATCCGCTTCACCTCCACCAAATCAGAGCCCAATACGGGAATTCCAGCATGGATATAATCGAACAGTTTATTAGGTAGGCTGAATCGGTAATTGACATTGGTGTCTTTATCCAGCGAAAGGCCGAGGTCGGCCACTCGTGTATGAGCCATCATTTTATCATATGGCATTCTTCCTTTAAAGATGACGCTATGCTCTAGATTGTATTGCTTGACTAGCTGTTTCAATTCAGGAATTACATCGCCCGAACCTAGTATGAGAAATATAGCGTCTTCTACATAACGCATTGCTTCAACAGACTCTTCGGCTCCTCGGTGCATGTTTATTCCTGAACCTTGAAGAATGATAATTTTTTTATCTAACGGCAATCCCAACTCAGACTTACTCGGCTGCTCTGCAGGTTCAACCAACTGCGGAATATTCCGTAAGACTTTCATCTCAATTCCGTAGGCTTCTTTGTATAGACCAGCAATTGATTGATTTACGGTTAGCGCATTCTTGAGCTTAGGAAGAATCCATTTCTCCATCGATTTCCAAACGCCCTGAACCCTAGGCCGACTAGTAAGCTCTGGAACTTCCGTAAAAAACTCATGACTATCGTAAATGAGCTGCTTACCTCTCAGCTTGCTAGCAAAAAAATTAGGCAGTAGTGTATCAAGGTCGTTGGAGAAGAACAAGTCTACTTTTCGGAACAGAAGATGAAAGAAGAGGCCGATATTGTAACTCGCATAGAACAACGGACCATTCTCAAACGGCAACTTCATTCGAATCATGGAATAGGCACGACTATCTAATGAAACGCTTGTAGATGTTTCTCTTCCGATGAGTAGAACGTCATAACCCTTTTGTCCTAACAACAAGCAATGCTTGTGCACGCGCTGGTCGGTAGAAAGATCATTGATGACTGACACGATGGCCCTTTTCAATCTGTTGGTTTTAGTCCAGAATCAGGAGAGGAAAAGTGTGTCGATGCGCGGCTTCGTTAAGAGAATGTGAAGACCAAATTACGCCAATTTTCTGGCGATGAGCAAACCATCACGAATAGGCATCATTACGTTCTCAACTCGAGGATCAGCTTTCACCTTTTTGGCGTATTCCTTTAGCGCAATAGTGTCCTTGTCTAGGTTTGAATCGTCTTCGAGAACCTTGCCGCTCCAAAGCACATTATCTGCAATGATGTACCCACCAACGTTCAACTTATCAAAAACGAGGTCAAAGTAATTGGAATAGTTTTCCTTGTCGGCATCAATAAAAACGAGGTCAAAATTTTCTTGTAAGGAAGGTATGATTTGGAGTGCATTTCCAATACGAGAATCAATCTGATCGGACTTTCCTGCCTTGTCAAAGTAACGAAGAATGATGTCTTGCAATTCAGCGTTTACATCAATAGTAATGAGTTTACCTCCTTTCTGTAATCCATCTACCATGCACAATGCAGAATATCCCGTGTACGTTCCGATTTCCAGAATATTGGCTGGTTTTATCATCTGAGAAAACATACGCAGAACCTGACCTTGTAAATGCCCAGAAAGCATCCGTGGGGTCATCACTTTAGCGTAGGTTTCGCGGTTTAGCGCGGCAAGAACTTCGCCTTCTTCACGCGTAAACTCCTCAGCATAAACTTCTATCTCCTTTGCAATAAAATCCATTAAAACTGCCAGCTAACTCCAAGACTTGGTAGAATTGGAAGTTGATTCACCCGTTCGTATCTCACGCGGTCAATGAAAAAGATGTTCTCTCGGTTGTACGTGTTGGTGACGCCTAAGACGGCATCCAACTTGGTTTGTCCGAGTTCAAACGTTCGCTTTATAGAAAGGTCTAATCTGTGATAAAAAGGTAATCGACCTTTATTCAACTCGCCATATTCTACACCAAGGTCTCCATTCTGTGTGGTGTAATCGGAATCGATACCATCCGTAAACACAAGGTTTTCGTAGAATCCAGCTGTTTGAGTGAACGGGAATCCAGAACCAAGATTCCATCTAATACTTGCTTCCCAATTCAGGTCCTTTCCAAAGGTGTAAGCGGCAACCAAGTTAACGCTATGCCTTCTATCGAAATGAGGATTGTATTGGTTAATACCGTCATACCTATCGACAGTACTTAGGGAGTAAACAGCCCATAGATATAACCGCTTATAGGCATACTTAAACACGAAATCGATTCCCATCGCCTTTCCTGTTTCGATAATGAAATCTTTCTTCAACTGATCTGGCACATCAGAGTTCTCTGGAGTATCGGGAAATAGTTTATTTCTATTCACATTACTCAACTGGAGGAAGTTCTTCAAGTACCCTTCGACATTGACGGAAACTCTCTTGCCAAGATCAACCTCGAACCCTACAATGTTGTGCATTGCACGCTGAAGCGGGTTATTCACTTCTTTACCATCAAATTCGTTTGGAAGGTTTTCTGGAGCCGTTAGGAAACCGTAGAAAAGGTTTACAACGTCTCTATCAGAGTTGGCGCTAATCATATTCTGAGAGAATAGACCAAACGCATATTTCATGCGAAACCATTTGGCAATATTCCATTTTGCTCCTAAACGTGGTTCTGGAGATGCCACACCCAGCGATGCGTAATAATGTAATCTGAAGCTTGGCTCAAGCACAAGTTTGTCTTTGTAACTCCATTTGAATTTGGCAAACACACCAAAATCGGTGGTGCTCTCGGGCTCGTTATCTCCTATTCTGATTCCCACAGAGTTGGTAAACTCGTACTTGGTTTGAAAACCCTGCAAGAATGGCCCAAACTTCAGTTCACTCTTTCCTAAGTAGTAGGTAAAATTCATCCCTCCAGCAAAACCTCCAATCTCACTAGCACGTCCGGGTAAGCCATCTTCATCAAGCGAAATCTTGTAGTTACTATAATTAAAGTAAGGCTCTAACAGCACTTGAGAACCTTGAGGTACAATAAGCACGTTGGTTCCAACACCAAATGAATTCCATTTATAGTTAGATACTGACTGATACGTAACCTGATCGTTAAAACTGAAACCAAATAGGTTAACCTTACTTCCTGTTCTTGAACTGTAAGAAAGCTTTGCAAAAATGTCTGTAAAGTTGAAAGGCAATCCATCACCTCCGTTTATATACGGATACAGCACTTTGGAAGTTTGTTCTAAGTACGATGTCTTACCAGAAACAAGATACGTAAGCGAGCCTCCTCTGTCTTCTTTCAATTTGATAATAGGCCCTTCGAGCAAAAGATTAGCTCCGAACGGATTGAAAGACAGCTTACCAGAAAACTTCTTACGATTTCCATCACGGGTTTTGATATCCATAATGGATGAAATTCTATCTCCATATTCAGCATTAAAACCACCTGTATAAATGTCAGCTGTTTTAATAATATCGGTATCAAAAACGGAGAAAAAACCGATACTGTGAAACGGATTATAGATAATCATCCCATCTAACAGAACTTTGTTCTGTATTGGCGAACCACCCCGAATGTAAAGCTGACCACCTTGATCACCTGTAAAAACAACACCAGGTTGAACTTGCAGAACCTGGGCCAAATCAGACTCACCACTTACCGTAGGAACCTTCTTCATTTCCTTCGGAGTAAGCTTAGTAACAGAAGTTCTAACTTCGGTTAACGCCTCTTGCCGATCTGCGCTAATCTGCACCTCGGTTAACCGAACAGAAGACTTTTTCAGAAACAAATTTAAAGACACGAGCTGATTTGCAATAACTGTAACCGAAGCCGTAAGTGTATCATATCCCAAATAAGTTATCTGAACAATTTGCTCGCCAGCTGGCACATTTGTTACGGTGTAATAACCATTAACATCTGTTGCAGCGCCCAGAGTGGATCCCTTAATGGTAACATTAGTAAAGAGAACAGGCTCGCCACTATCTTTATCGTAAACAAAACCTTTAACTTTTCCTGTTTGGGCTTGCGCCAAATTGGCCAACGCCAATAGACAGAATACGGTGGTAAATACAACTGTTCGTTTCATGAAATTTTATAAGGTGGGCAAAGGTAGAAGGATTAAAACACGGTTTTGTCAGAATGGGGATATTTTCACCGTTAGACGGAACGAAAAACAATCCTCGTTAACTGACTAGTATTAAACACATTATAACTCGACTAATCCTCTAGAAATGTAATATCTCCATGCATTTTGAAGGTACGTTTAGGCCGAAGACTGCGAATCGTTAAATTTGAGCAACCCAAACTTGTGTTAGCAGTCTATCAGTTAAAGTATATTATCATCTGAATTTGAAACCACTTAGACTGCTCCCTACATACTCGCTTCACCAATTGTTCAAAACAATTTGCCTAATCTGGGTACTCGTTTTCTATAGTTACTATTCCTTTGGCCAATACCAAATAAACGGGAGTGCTAGTCAGACATCTTGTAATTGCTATCAATTAACCCCTGCCCAGGGTGGACAGGGTGGATCTGTTTGGAATGTTAACCTCTTTGACCTTAGTAACTCTTTTGACTTCACATTTGACGTTTTTCTAGGATGCGATGATGGCGGGGCAGATGGCTTAGCATTTGTATTGCAGTCGCTTAGCGTTAATGCTGGAACTGCAGGAGGTGGAATCGGATATCAGGGCATCAGTCCAAGTGTTGCAGTAGAACTTGACAACTACCAAAACAACAATGAGCCTGGTTTTGACCATATGGCTATTCAGCGTAATGGAGATGTTACTCATGGAGGTGCGAATACTTTAGCAGGCCCGGTTCAAATTAGTGCTGCAACTGCAAATGTTGAAGACTGTGCGTGGCATACACTCAACGTAGTTTGGGATGCCACCACCAATACGCTCACTGTCTTTTTTGATGGTGCGTTGCGGTTGTCTTACACGGGAAATATCATTAACAACATATTTGGAGGAAACCCCAATGTTTATTGGGGGTTTACTGCTGCCACAGGTGGTGCAAATAATCAGCATCAGTTCTGTAATGCACTTAATCCCGCTTTCATAATTACTTCCCCTACGCAATGTCTGGGGCTTCCAGTAGATTTTGAAAGTGCATCGGCAGTAGCCACAGGTCAGATAACTGATTTTCAATGGGATTTTGGTGATGGAACGACCAGTACTGGCGGGCAGGTTTCGCATACTTACGCTACTGCTGGAACGTTTGATGTGGAATTGACGATATCCTCTGAAGGATGCACAGAATCTAGTACTACTCAGGTAACCATAAACCCCTTACCCAGCGTTAGTTTGGGAATTGACCAAGCAGTTTGCGATGGGGAAAGCTACCAGATTACTCCAACGGGTTTAGTTAGTGGAGAAACCTTTCAATGGAATCCGACAACGGGGCTAGACAATCCTAGCATTAGCAACCCGATAGCTACACCAACCATCACCACCACATACACACTTGGCGTGCTAGACGTCAACGGTTGCCCTAACACAGACGACATAGAGATTACCGTAAATCCGTTACCTGTTGCAGATGCTGGCGCGAATCAAACTATTTGCAATCAGGATGTAACAACTATGGCTGCATCAGGTGGTGTACAATACAGTTGGAATCCTGCTACTGATTTGGCGGACGGAACGAGCGCAACAACACAAGCCTCACCAACTACAACTACCGACTACACGGTAACGGTTACGGATGCGAACGGATGTGTAGACACAGATGACATGACTATTACAGTCAATCCTTTTGCTTTGGTGAGCGCGGGCGCAGATGACAGTATGTGTAATGGACAACAAACCGTTCAACTTTCCGCTTCTGGAGCAGTTGATTACATCTGGAACCCTCCAACCGGACTCAGCGACCCATTAATAGCCAATCCTGTATTTAACGGTACCACCACTACCACCTTTACAGTTACTGGAACAGATGCGAATGGCTGCGAAGACACGGATGATGTAGAGGTAATCGTGTTTCCATTACCCGTTGCTGATTTTACCCAGCCTGCCGATGTTTGTTTAGGAAACCAAACTCAAATCGTTGATAACAGTTCTGGAAACGGTCTTCTTTATGCTTGGGATTTTGGTGACGGAAGCGCTATCAACACCGACCCAAGCCCTACACATCTTTATACGACTGACGGTAATTTCACCATCAATTTAGTTGTGGTTGATGTAAACGGATGCACGGCTACAGCAAGTTCCACAACTAACGTTTATCCCCTGCCAAACCCAGCAATGAATATTTCGGATGGCCAAGAATTTTGCGAACAAGAAGTTATTCAGTTTCTTAATGAAACTACGGGAAGTGTTGCACGTGTGTTTTGGAACTTTGGCGACAATGCATTTATTCCTGGCTTGCCAAACGCAACAAGTACGATTGACAATCCCACGTTTGCTTACAACAACTTCGTGTTCGGTCCGTACACAGTTACGCTAGGAATTACTGATGCAGCTGGTTGCTACGAACAAACGCAAACCTCAATTGTAATTCGTGATAAGCCAAGAGCGGAGTTTTCTTCTAACATAGTTTGCCAAGGTGTGGCTACCGATTTTACGGATGAGTCTGCCGTAAATGCATCCGTAATTGATACTTGGCAATGGGATTTAGGCGATGGAACAGGTACAGCCTCCACAGCCAACCCGTCTTATTCTTATACACAGGCTGGGGTTTATCAAGCTGAACTAGTGGTTGAAACTGACCATGGCTGCAAGGACACGATTATTAAAGATGTTATTGTAAACGCAACTCCAGTTATTAGCATTTCTGGAATTGATACGTGTTTAAATAATGTGACCGTTTTCAGCAATAATTCCAGCCCTCAAGACAATACAATAACGAGTTGGGACTGGGATTTTGGAGATGCAACAACCGCTACTGGTGTTACTGCTTCCACAACCTATTTGGATTATGGTATTTATACCGTCATGCTTACCGCAACATCGGATAGTGGTTGCGTGGCTTCGGGCACAACACAGATTGAGGTTTTTCCTAATCCAGAACCCGCTTTCAGTTTAGTTGATGCTGAGGGTTGCACGCCTCATGAGGTACTTTTCGTTAATGAGTCGAGTATTGCCACTGGACAAAATTCTGAATACCTATGGGATTTGGGTGACGGCACCACCGACTCTTCTCCTAGCCCACTTTACACATATCCTGATTCAGGCTTTTACGATATTACGCTTTCCGTAACCAGCGTGGAGGGTTGCAATACGGTTATTACTGAAGAGAGTGCAGTTCGCGCTAATATTACACCTGTGGCAGATTTCTCGCAGAGTGCTAACGAGTTACTATTTCTTGATGCTGTTATTGAATTGACAGATGAATCTGAGCACGTAATTAATTGGGATTGGGATTTGGGTGATGGCACAACATCAACAGACGCCAGCCCAATTCATAGATACGATGAACCAGGCACTTATTACATAGCTCTTACCGTTACCAACGGTGATTGCGAAGACACGAAACGCGGAGTTGTAAAGGTGAAATCGAATCACACATTTTACATTCCATCAGCGTTCACTCCCGATGCCGATGACATCAACGAAACGTTCTTTGGTACCGGTGAAGGTGTTGTTGAGTACAACATGCAAATCCACAACCGCTGGGGTGAATTATTATTCGAGTCTAACGACTTAGATTTCCATTGGGATGGGACTTTCAAAGGCAAGCAGGTAGAGGCTGGCGTGTATGCCTACAAGTTTTACGTGTTAGACATAGAGAACCGAGACCACCAGTATTCTGGAGTGGTACATCTTATTCGTTAGGGTCTAGTGCATAATCTTAAATACGAGCTCCTTCATTAGGTCTCCCGCATCGGTACTCGTATTCCCAATCCCTTTGCTTTTAAGGTCAGCATCG